>JAPUIP010000886.1 GCA_027296925.1 Candidatus Poribacteria bacterium
TGAGTCCACGCTTCGTGTTGGTGGACGTTTGTATGTGCCATCCAGATTTTCCAGCGATGGCATTTCATGAGCGTACTTGCCTGTTTATAATGTGAATCCTCCTTCGTGCGGTTCGTTAGTCGAACTCACCCGCTCGTGAAGAAGTGGATTCGTCGCTTGATTGGTCAGTGTTTTTGTGCTATAATTCCGTCATAAATTCTGTACAGAAAGGAATCCAAAATGCCTATCATTCTTCCAGTGACTGAGATTCGCAATCGTCTCAGCGCACTTCTCGACGAGGTAGCATCTAATAATGAACCCGTATTTATCACTAAACACGGTCGCGCTCAAGCTGTGCTAATTAGTGCCGCACACTATGAAACCCTCACAAAGCAAGAGGCGGGTGCGAGTACAATGCATGAACCAGAAAAAGGGCTGGAAAATCTACCTTTCTTCGGCATGTGGGCAGATCGAGATGACATGCGCGATAGCACCGCATGGGTGCGAAAGGAGCGGGAAAAGTGGCACCAGCGAGTCACACATCAGGATTAACCGACACGGATATCCTTATCGACGCTACGCACAGCGTAGCCGATGCAATCGCTTTTCTGACCACACAACAAGCGTTATCAGGTCTCCAAATTAGCATCATCTCTGCGATGGAGTTGGTGATCGGCTGTCGCAACAGAACAGAGTTAGGACGAGCCCAGCAGTTTCTCCAACGCATTACGCTTTTGCCAATCAGTCGTACGGCGTCACAAACCGCCTATCAACTGATGGAATCATTTTACCTGAGTCACGGACTCCTGATGCCGGATGCATTCATTGCAGCGACGGCACTGGAATATGGACTGACGCTTTACACGAAGAATGTGCGCCATTTTCAGATGATTCCGCCATTGACAGCTGTTCGGCCGTATTGAAAATAGTTTGAACCCTCAAAAGTTTAGCTTTTACCTCTTTCGAAGAGGCACGGATATTGTACGAGGGTAGACGTATCGAGGACAACTCGTAAATTTTCTAGTTTCGCCTACTTTCTTTACGAGTTACTCTCCCCATTCAGGGCGGACGAGATATAGGTAGGTCCCTGGTTCATAAATTTCCACGGCGTGCTGATGGATTTAACAGCGGCAATGAATTCTTTATCCTTGCCTCAGATCGCTTTTTGCCTTTGCGCATCTGTCGGCGAGCGCGGGCGGCCTTGCTGTAGAGATTGCGTCCGGACCAGTCTTTCTGCTGTTGACCCGATTTCTCTGCAAACAACAGGTTCTCCAGGTACTCTACTTGTAACCGCAGTTCCTCATCTTCGGAATCGTTGACAAAGCGCTCGATTGTCGCGGCATCGTTTTCGGACTGAACCCGATCGAGCCAAAACATTAGGTGCCGCAATGCGGCTACCGGATCGTTGTCCATGCACGCCTGGCGGAAGCGTTCAAAAAAGGCTGCCTCCGAGTTCGCGTTTCTGTTCCGCGCTTGCTCACGCCAGACATGAATACGCGCAACGAAACGCCGCCGAAACTTTAACCCCCAGACAAGAAGTGCCAATGCCACCAGGACTGGAATGGCCCACTCTTTGACAACATCCAACGGGGATTTCCCAATCTCAGCAACTTCCTCCTCAGTCTCGACTTGCAGTTCCGGCGGCAACTCCGATCGATAATCCGGGTTTGGGTCGGCGTGAAATTCTAGCGTTGCAAGCATTGAGGTACGCATCTTGCTCGTTTCCAAATCCCACCAGGAGATAGAAATCTCAGGGAGTTGATAGTAGCCTTCCTGCTGAATGTAGTAGGTCACGGATTCGACCCGCCGACCGGCTTTGAATTCACCACGACCAACACGCTCGTCAACGACCTGTGGCGGCTGTGGATAGATTGCTAACCCTGCTAACCCCTTGGTCGGTTCGAACTGAAGCGCGGGCAGGAACATGGCAAACGTCTTTGCGGCGGTGATGGTAATGGTACGACCAATCGAATCCCCCACCTTCAAATCAGCCAGCCGCCGATCGAATTTCTGCTCCAACCTTAGTTCGGTTGTTGCAATAAAATAGTCGAGCCCGGCCGCTTCCGCCGGAATGCGAGCCTCAAAGTTACGCGGCGGTAGCGCAAGCTTAGTGGGTGGCGATGGCTTCGCTCCCTTAAGCGCGTAGGTGAGTACCACTTCTGCTGGCGGCAGTGTGTAGACGTGCGGCTCCTGCGGATAAATGAGATAACTCCGGCTCATCCCTGACCAGGTCGCACCGTCGATACGTTCGCTGAGGTTGACAGGACGTTCATCCGGAAGGATTGCTAGTGCTCCGGGAATCTCAAGCTGAGGAAACTCCGGCGCACGAGTGAACCACGTTGGCACAAGTATTTCTACGGTCAATTTGACGGGCTGTCCCACCATGACAGTTGCTTGCGGTTCGAGTCTCACACGCAGTAACGGTCGTTGGCCATTGTCCTGCTGGGCAACGCCAACGGACGCTGTGACTACTATCAATAAAAATGTGAGAAAATACGGCCGCCGCAATGATTGGAGCCATGATTTTCTAATCGCCCAATATTTCCTATCAGTCGTTTTTTTAAAAGTCAAAGACATCCCTACTTGCTTTGCCCTTCGGACTGTTCTTCAGCCTGTAGCTGAAACTTCCACATTAGGAAGTTCGCCGGTGTCGTCTGAATGTTGCGCATCCAGATTTCGGCCATATCCTCAGGCTTGAGCTTGAATTCGGGGATCTTCCCTTTTTTGCCCTTTTTGCCTTTTTCGTCGAATTTGACTTCATCGGGATCGAAAGACGGCTCGCCCGGCTCGCCCGCTTCTTCCTCAGCTTGTTTCATTTTTTCTATAAGCGCGGCTACCAAATCACGGTTGGACATGGCTTGGGTGAAATCGGGTTTCTTTTTTAGTGCCTGGTCGTAACTCTCAACCGCCTCTTCATACTTTTTCAACCGCGCATAACAATTGCCCAGATAGAAGAAGGCTTCGGCTGAATCTGACAGTGCAAACTGGTTGAGCGCGCTCTCATAATCCTGATCGTAGTAGAAGGAAATTCCCTTCCAGAACGTATCTTCAAAGTGTTGAGCCGCAGCCGCGTAGTCTCCCTTTTCGAAATAACGGCGACCTTGTTGATCGGGGGTCAGCCAGAGCGACAGGAAGATATTCCAGAAGCTACTCCCCTTTGCTTCGGAGGACTGAACCTCAGCCTTTGCAGAATCAACGTTTACCGATTCAGGAACGCCTTCTGCAACCTCCGGTTGAGCGAAGGTGAGTTGCGTCCCTAACAGAACGAAAAAGAGCACTGCGGTCCAGCGAACTGTCCAGCCTCGTCGAAACCAGAAAACTGTCAACAGAGCGATCGGGAAAACCAGAAAATACCCGAAATCCCGCCAGCGCGTTTCTGCCTGCTCCTGCTGAACGGCCTGTAGGTGACTTTGCGCGCGCCTCTGAATCCATTCGACATCAGCGTTATCCAAAGTAACGGTGGTGACAAGAACGCCGGCTTCGTCGCGCAGTGCCTTCAACCCCTGAACATCAAGCTTGCTGACAACTCGGCGACCCGAGGCGTCCGTCAAAAAACGGCCAGTACCGGTGCTCACCGGCCCGCCCTGCGATGTGCCCACGCCGAGTATCATGATCTGGTCTTGATGCGTGTTCATGTGGTTAGTGAACGCCGGAAAATGTTCCGGCTTGATACCGTCGGTAATAAAGAGGATGGTGCCAGGGACCTCCTCGCCAGTAAGCAAGTCCTGTGCAGCCTTCAAAGCGGTAGCAGCATTCTTTCCCGCAACGGGCATCAATGTTGTGGACAGCGACGAGAGAAATAGATCCATCACGGACGGGTCCTCCGTGAGTGGCAACACCATGTGTGCACTGCCAGCATACACGAAAAGCGCGTTTCTGGCTCCGGCCCTTTGGTCAATCAGATCGCGTATCTTTTGCTTCGCCCGTTCAAGACGTGTCGGCTGAACGTCAATCACGTCCATCGTCCGTGAGAGGTCCATGACGATAACCATCGGTGCCTTATCTTCTGTAAACGGTGGGATTTCCCGCTCCCAGGTTGGTCCTGCGAGGGCCACTGCGCCGATGACCATAACCAGACAGGCGAGGTGAACCGGACGAAAGCGACTTCCCTCTCCCTGACTGACGATCAGATGATCGAGTAGATGCGACGCGATTAGCCCCCGCCACTGCTCCTTGACGTTCTCTCGACGCCGCACAAGCCGGTAGAACAAAATTGCCGCAAAGATCAGCAGCAACCAGACCGGGCGTAAGAAATGGAATTGTGTCAATTGTTCTATCATTCTTTCAGGCGCCCTCCCTGTAGCGACGTCCAGCCCAACATGAGTCCGTAAAAAACGACCAGCAGACTCATCGCAGCACCGAGCGGCCAATGATAGAGGGGCCGTTTCGGACGATAGGACAGGCTCTCATAGTTCTGTGGCGCGAGTTCGTCAAGTTTGTGATAAACCGCTTCCAGTTTCTGGCGATCTTCACCGCGAAAGAAAATACCGTTGGTGATTTCAGCAATTTCCTGTAGAACAGTTAAATCCACTTTGTCCTCACCGGAAGCGCTGGCATCCCCTATTCCGATTGCATAGATGGTGATGCCGCGTTGCTTCGCAATCTCAGCCGCCTTCAGCGGTGGCATCTTGCTGCCGGTGTCATTTCCGTCGGTCAGAAGTAGGACAATCCGGTCTTCCGCCTGGCTGTTCTCAAAAAGCTTGATGCCCAGCCCAATGGCATCGCCGATCATCGTTCTTGGCCCAGCCATGCCCACTTCCGTTTGCTTCAGCAGGAGGCGGCAACTCTGGTGGTCGAGGGTAAAGGGTACTTGCGGATAAGCCGCCCCCCCGAAAACAACAAGTCCGATACGGTCTCCTTTTCGGCGGGAGATAAAATCGTCCAAGACCTGCTTGACGGCATCGAGCCGGGTGATGTGCTGGCCCTGTGGATCGACAAAGTCCTTCGTCTGCATCGATTGCGAAATATCGACCGCAAGCAACAGATCGCGCGCGGAGCGGATTTTCTCGATAGGGTCTTCCACCCATTGCGGTCTCGCCATCGCCGTCACAATCAATACCCAGCAGAGAGGGGCGAGAATCTTTTGAAATATGTTCGTCTTGAGGATAACCGCCCCCGGCGCCGCTTTCAAGCCGGTGGTTGCGGTGACTTCTTCAAAAAACGGAACCCGGACTGCCTGCTGCTCCTCTTTGAAGGCCGGGAGCAACAACCAGACCGGGAACGGCAATGGTAATAGAAAGAACATCCAGAGATACTCAAATACCAGCATGATGCCTCCGAATCCATTTGCGCAGCAGGGCAATAAGTGCTGTCACATCTTCCTCCGATACTGCTTTGAGTGCTTCCGGAGGTTGGTAAGCGAGTTGTGGCAAGAGTTGTCCAACCCCTGATGTGAATGCCGAACCTGCATAGGTCGAATCGAGGAACGATAGCCACGACGCATTGCTGAACGCTGCTACCTCTTCCCGCGGAGCAAACGCCAGTACGGTCTGCTTGACCAGCCCAGGAATGTCAGCCAGAGCATTCACCCGCTTGTCAGCGTCTTGGGCCTCCTGCTCGATCTTGTCAAGAACTCGAAGCGCTTCCCGACGATAACGGTTCGCCGCTAGCCGCTTATACCAATGCCAGCCGAGCCAGATAACTACGATGAGGACAACGCCAAACAGGATATACCAGGCGATGGTTTGTGGGGTGTAGCTTATCGGTACAGGTAGCACAATTTCCTGAAGGCCTTCGAGTTTGGAGACTTCACGGTTTTCTTCCATTTTTTCCTCCCACTTATACTCAACTCAGATATGTTATAATAATCATGCCCAATCAACGCTAGAGGAGTGTGTCTGTAATGATGGTATAAATCCAATGTTGTCGATAGGAGGATCTCATGACCCGTCAATTAACAGCGATCATTGAGCGTGAAGGAAACGGCTACGTTTCTCTGTGCCCAGAATTAGACATTGCCAGCCAGGGAGATACCATTGAGCAAGCCCGAAACAATCTGTCCGAGGCAGTGGAGTTATTCTTTGAATGTGCTTCTCCTGATGAGATAAGTGAGAGGCTTCACGAAGAAGTATATATCACCCACCTGGAGGTAGCCGTTGGCTAAACTGCGCGTTCTTTCAGGGAAGTCAGTTTGTCAAATTCTCGTTAGCCACGGGTTTGTAGAAGTACGCCGACGGGGTAGCCATATTGTGATGCAACGCAAAACTCAAGACCATACGATTACGGTGCCGGTGCCAGACCACAGAGAACTTCGCATGGGGACGTTGCGGTCTATCATTCGACAGTCTGGCATACCACGAAGTGAGTTTGAATCCTGATGTGCGACTGTCGCGTTTTGCTTGATAGCGCGCCTATGCGTCCCCTGATGGCCACCACTATCGGCTACCCGGCCGATTTCCTAGAAGATGCCGCAACTGCTCCGTCACGTCATCGGCGGTATTGATTGGCAACACCGGTATACCAACCTTTTTCAATCTCTCTTCCACGTTCTGGATGCGTTCAGCGAAGTAGTCAGAAAGAGGTTCTCTAACCCGCGTTCGTCCAAAATCTACCTCCACCTGGAGTTGGCCCTGACTCACAACGAAGCGCCCCGCCCCAGGGAGCCCTTGCATCGCTAGGGGATCATAGATCAATGCCGCGATGACGTCATTATGTTGCGCGAGCTGAATCATGATGCGCCGGGTTTCATCGTCCATTCCATCAAAATCACTGATGATGCCAATCAGATAGTCGTGTGACGCAAGGCGCGACGCACCCTCCAGTGCTCGGTTGAGCATACTTGGGTTACGAGGGACATCCGAATCTGCGCGTAATTCATTATTGTGGTACACGATTGACTGTAAGATCTGTAATACGCGCTGTCGACTACGGTGCGGGCGGGCCTCTTTGATCTCCGAATCATTAAACACAATCGCGCCGACCCGATCGCCCACCAGGAAAATTCGCCATGCAGAGAGTGCCGCAAGTTGCGCGGCAGTCACCGATTTCATGCGAGTTTGACTACCGAAGAACATTGACATGCGCTGGTCTACGACCAGGATGGCCGGTCGGTCGCGCTCCTCAGTGTAAATCCGTACATGCGGTTTGCGTGTCCGAGCAGTGACCTTCCAGTCGATCGTGCGGATGTCATCCCCCGGCAGATATGCCCGGAGTTCCTCGAAGTTCAATCCCCGACCCCGCAGCCGTGAGGTATGCCGCCCACTCAGGAGGCTCGTGATCGCGTGGCGCGGCAGGAAGCTGAACCCTTTGGCTTTGTACTCAAGGCGGATCAATTCCTCAAGCGTCGTGTAAACTCCTGTTGTCGCGTTGTTTTTAAGCATTAGGTTGCCTCAAGACAGTTGTCATAGCTGTGTAGCGGCATCACTATCCGGCGTTCTCATAGATCCCATGTGCCTGACCACAATTAAGATCATGATTGTTAAGGGTACGGATAAAAACATGCCGATAACCCCCCAGATCCAACCCCACACATACAAGCTAACCAGGATCAGAATCGGCGACATGTTCAGCCGTTCGCCGGCGATCTTCGGCTCGAGGATGTTGCCGAAGAAAATTTGCACTGCCATCAGGGCCAGAAAGAGCCACCCCACTTGGGCTGATAAACCGAATGGAACGACATAAAGGATGACCACAACCAGCACAGCGACCATCGATCCGACGATTGGAATAAAATTCAACATGAAGATCAACAACATCGAGATGGAGATGAACTTCGCACCGAACAGCAACAACACGGGTAAGGTCAACAGAGCAGTCCCAAGGCTCATCAGTGCCTTGGTGCCGAAATAGGCGATGATGTCGCCCTCAATTTTTTTTATGGTGTCTTGTAACCGGAGGACCTCATCAGTGCCATACTTTCTCTCCACCGCCGCGAACAGACCGGAGCGGGATTGCACGATAAACATGAGGAGTATCAGGGCAAGCAACGTCTCCGAGAAGATTGTGCGAATGGCCCCAAGCCCCGCCCTGGCACCCCTGCCCGCAAGCTTCCCGATGTCATCTTTGGAAATGCTTTCAAGACCGAACCCGAGCTTTGACGCCAGTTCGAGCATCGGGCCGCTACCCTCGCTGATTCGTTCCTGGTAGCGTGGGATGGCACCGGCCAGATTGAAGTTATCTACGGTTATAAAAGAGCCGACCAAACTTAGAAGACCGACCGCAACGATAATAAGTCCCAGGAAGGTCAGCCAGACCGGGACGCCCTTCTGTTTAGAGTACTCCGCCAGT
>JAPUIP010000887.1 GCA_027296925.1 Candidatus Poribacteria bacterium
AACGCCGTCGTTGCGGGCCGCCCACGCATCGGGAACAATTCGTCCTTTATCGTCTACGATACTATCCCCTCGTCCTTGAAAGCAGTGGGTAATCACGTCGCCAGGGCGCATCAGCTTGAGAACATCCGGGAGGGGAACACCGGCCCCGATGTGGCACATCACGGACGTGCCGGCGCGTTCCGCGGCTTGGACCGCAAGTTTCAGGGGCTCAACGCCGTTATCGCCAACCTGAAATTGCCCCTGTCGGACTTTGACGCCGATGGTGATGTCACGATTTTGTATGAGGGTGTCGGCAACCCGGCCGGGGTCGGCATATTCAAGTTGGGTCATTTCGCCCACCGGTCCGTAAACCAGGCCGATTCCAGAGATGTGAACGTAGGTCAGTATCTGTGTTTGCGCCGGTTCGGCAATATACTCCCGGAAACCGGGGAACGTCGCCCAGCCTGGGCTGCCGGCGTCAACGATCGTCGTGACACCTGTCGTTGTGCAGACCGCATCCGCCTTGATTCCCCACGTTGTAACGCCTGCGTAAACGTGGGCGTGGATGTCTATCAGACCGGGGGTCACATATTTCCCCGTCACGAAAACGGTTTGCTTCGCTCGCTTTGCGGGAATATCCGCTTCAATTGCCGCAATCTTTCCATCGGAGATCGCGACGTCCCGTTGATCGTGAAGTTTTTGCGCGGGGTCGATAACCGTACCACCTTTAAGTAGTATGTCGTATTTCATCAAAACCCTCCTTTCGGGTGCGTGATATGGAAAACGTCATGCGCAATACGGTGAAGTTTCTCACTTTCCCTTGTCTCTATTTCCCGCCATCCCTACTTTTCGTTTCTGTTGCATGTCCTTTGAGATTTATGAGTTTTGAGTCCGACTTTCCCTAGCTGCACCGCTTTGATTACACACCACGTTGATTCCCCCAAATATCGACGTGGACCCTCGGCGAATAACGATAGCCGTGTGTCTTGCAGATGTCCACAAGCCATTCCTGTTTTGGACGCAGTTCTTCGGGCGTTATTCCCTGAGGCATCAGCACGACGGTTTCCACGGGTATGGGGATGTCAGCTTGTAAGGTTTGGATCTCTTCGAGGTCTTCCGGACAATCGACAACAAACTTGACCTGGCATTCATACTGATCGAGAAATTGTCGGATGACATCGGCGCAGATGCGCCCGCGCTCATGCCTCCGGAAGTAGCGGTTATCACGCGGCGGGTTGGAGTTTCGCAGCTTGGGACTCATTGAGATCAGGTGTGCCGTCACAGGCGCAAAAATCGTGGCGTTGGTTTCGATAGTAAGGTGGTGTCCGCGTCGATCGAGTTCATGACACAATTCAGTCAATTCTGGGACCTGGACAAACGGCTCACCTCCGGTGATGACGACGTGCTTGCAACCGTACCCGGTGATCAACTCAACCGCGTCAGCAACGATCATATCTTTGTTTTCGGGGTTCCAACTCGTGTAAGGCGTATCACACCAGACACATCTCAGATTGCAGTAACTCGTGCGAAAGAATACAGACGGCACCCCAATCAGCTGTCCTTCACCTTGAATTGTATAGAAAACTTCACTGTATTTCATCGTCTTGGCTCCTGTCGGGAGACATTTAGGCGAGCTCGAAAATCTGGTTTGCCCATTCCACCGACTCCTGATACAGGGCGGGAACTGCGGTTTCATCGAGCCGGAGTTTACTCGCAGATTCTGAAAAGGTTTCCCAATTCCCTCTTTCGTATGCAAACATGGCTTCATGGACATCCCTGAAACGGCTACTCCCCCCTAGTAATGCACCCTTGATATCTGCGGAAATCGGAAGTTCAGCGAGAATCTCGGGCATTGGGCGGTCAATGATGGCGTCAATCATGGAAAACATCCCTAACAGGAAAAGATCCTGAGATCGATCGCGTAACCCGATTTTGGGGGCAGCCAATTCGCAGAATCTTGCCCGAACGAGAGAGTTGATGACTAACTCCATTGGCTTATCCTCTCCCATACCGGCCAGCGCAATCAAAGAGACCCACTTTCTGACATTGGTTTCACCCAATAGTGCGAGTACTTGTCCGATCGATTCAATCCTGCGACGAAAACCGAATAAGGCTGAATTGATATATTTTAAGAGTTTATAAGATATGGAAACCTCTTGTTTGATAATGGCTTCAATTCGTCGCATATCCAATTCTAGGTGACTAATTTCTTGCAAAATGCGGAGATAATTGAGCTTGAAACCCGGAATCGCTTTTCCCGAGATGATCACGGGTTTGCTAAAAAAATAGCCCTGGAAATCTGTATATCCCATTTCCATGGCCTGGTTGAATTCTTCTGCAGTTTCCACTTTCTTGGCTAGGATTCGAGTTCCTTGCGAGCCGAATTTTTGCGCGCAAGCGCGTCTTTGGTCTCCCTTTATCTGTAGAAAATCGATCTTAATAATGTCAGCGAGGGCAACGAGGGGGTCAAGTTTCTCCTCATGGATAAAGTCATCAAGCGCCAGAAGATAACCCAATTTCTTCAGCTTTCGACAGGCAGCGATAACCTTCTCATCCAGCTCCATGTTTTCCAGGAGTTCAATCACTGTAAATTGCTTTGGGAAAAGCGTGGCGTACTCATTGATAAGCAGATCTCGCGTAAAATTGATGAAGGCCTTTTTGCCACCGGTCAACTTCTCAATACCGATTGACAGAAAGCCATCTATCATCACCTTTGAGGAGGCTTGATCTTCGTCAAAGTGATCGAAATAGTTATCGATTCCGGAACGGAATAAAAGTTCGTAGGCATGAACTTTCTGTTGCCGGTCAAAGATGGGTTGTCTTGCCACAAAAACTTGCATCATTGGACTCCTTCATTCTCAGGCAGCATATTGCGGGCCGTTTTGTCGATTCACGGCGGGGTCGAATTATCGGTCATCAGAAAATGTCCAGACCTCAAGATTCAACGGATGGGGGAGAAATCACTTAGAAAGGCAACTCCAATTCGAGTTGTTCAGAGGGCGTTGGGTGTCCAATCTGATATCCTTTCTGGATCTTGGCGTGATGCAGCCGATTCCATTCCCTTTCGGCTTCATGGAGTTGATAATCGAATACTTTTTCCGTCTGTTGAAGGTTTCTGCCGCGACGACCATAGCGGCTGATTACGGAGTAAAAATCGACGGTCAGTGCTTGAGCGAGATAAAGGTGATACACTTTATCGGAATTTCCCTCTTGATAGTAGAGGTGTGCGGCGCGCGTTGCGAGCAACCTTTCATCGAAATGGAGAAAAATTGCCTCCTTTGATGGGGAATAGAGGGATACATTCCAGCCGGCATCCAGACGCGCTCGGTAGCGTTTGTAAGCGAAGGTGCAGAGACTCGCTTCATCGGTTCCGTGAAATTCCGTTCGTTGATCCGGAATTGAGCAGAGCTCATCCAGAACAACGGAAAATTTTTCCTGAAGGGTCGCCGGAGTTTCCGGGATGGGGGAGGATATCACCTTGATTCCTTCTGCCTGGGCGACTTCCGATACATCTGCCACCCAACCCGATAAGCGTGTTCGAGAAACACCTGTAGTATACAGATCTAATTTCATCTGGCATTCCCTCTCCGCTGGCTACGAGAGGTTAAACAAGTAGAAGCGCTGTTAGGGTAGAGGACACCGGCGTATAGGTCCGATGGATGGGCCCACATGCCGGCCGCTCGTATTTCTTTGCCTCAGAACATCAGGAACTCTCAATAAGTTCAATCTGCACGTTATCGGGCCCCTTGAAGAATGCCATCGACAGTCCAGCCGGTTTAAGGTCCTCAAGCTCGGCCCCCCTCGCTTGCAACTCCGCCACTGCGGCATCGAGGTCTTCTACCGTAAGCGCAAGCTGGTAGACGCCCCAGCGTGGATTACCGCTGGTGGCTTCAACTTCCATATCGCCAAATTTGGGGGAGAGGAAGATCCGTGCTCCACCGACTTCCAGCCGAACAATTGGCAAGCCGCGAACTTCTACCCGTTCAAGAACCTTGCCATCGAACATCTTTTCGTAATAACTAACCGCACCTTCAAGGTCTTCGCAGCGAAGATGGATGTGATGAAATGAGTATGCCATTGTTTTCTCCTTCAAAAATGGGGTCTGACGTGTCAGGCGCGAGTCATAGGCGGGGATGACATATTACACCTATGATTAGACATGGCTTCATAGTTAAAGTCTCGATATGCTGTCTCAACGAGACAAAAGTCATTGAGGCATCATAGATTATACCATTTGATGGGTGCCTGATCAAGAAGCAAGTTTGTAACAATCATCTATCTGCTTGCCGCAAGCTCCAAAGAACCGCGTTTATGGAGGAAAGCGCCCGGATTTTTTCATGCCTGACGCCAGAACGCAACGATGCTATCCATGCGCTGCAGGTATTCTTGCAGCCAAGGCCCCGTCCGTTCGCTCATTCCCGCAAAATAGTACAGTTCTAGCCAAAGTGTTATGCCTCGCAGAAAGGCGAGTCGCAGATGCACAGGCAGCATCTCTCTTTCAGCATCAGAGAGAGGAGATACGCTTTCGTAGGCGTGCAGGAATATGGACTGTTGATCTGTGGTAAGGGGACTGCTTTGATAAACGGCGGGGAAGAATGCCATCGCGTATCCCAGATCGTACAGGCGATTGGCAGGGCGAGCGGTGTCCAGATCTAAAATGGCGCAGATACGCTCTCCATCGAATTTGAGATTTTGGGCGCGGTAATCACCGTGTATGATCCATTGCCTTGAAAATTGGCCCGTCGGTCTTTGCAACTGGACATTGACCAATTCCTTTGCCACATGGCGCCACTCCTCGATTTGGTGTTGTGGCACCGGATGCGTTTTACGGTTCGCCACAACGGATTGGATGCGGGAGAATCGATCTTCCAGTTGCGCCAAGATTTCCGTTTCCGCAAATTGCCAGGCAGGTTGAATGTGGGGATGAAACCAACGGAGCCGCTGATGTAAACGTCCGAGCATCTCCCCTGCCGTCCGTAACTGATCTGAATTTTCGACCTCATACTCGCGCCCTTCGATAAATTCAGAAATCGCGTAGATCTGGTTATGACAGACACTGAGCGTTTCGCCGTTGATGTTCGGCAGCAAACGGGGAACGGGGAAGTCGTTCTGGTGCAAAAAATCCTGGACCGCATGTGTGAAGGCCATTCGTTGGCAAGTGGATGTCGGAGTTACCTGATGGTTTCGTGCAGATTTATAGATTTTTAGAAACAGCGTCCCCAGGTCGGTTATCAGCTTCACGGTTGTGCTCATCGCACCGGTACCGATTGGCATTGCAGATTCGATGTTGAGCGCGTAGTTTTGGCGGATGGATTGGTCAAGGGGAATGGATAGGTGAGAAGACATGGGGGCGAAAAGCGAAAATAGGGCGCCGCATTTGTATGCCGGTCATTCAAGCCGAAATGAGAGTTGGCTCACCACCGCCACCACTTCCTTTTTGGCTTGGCGGCAGGCTGATCTGACTGGAGGGATTTTAGCAGGTTTGCAATTTCTCTATTCTTCTTGTCGGTTGCCAGAACGGCTTCGCACGCCTCAACGGCCCGCAGTCGCATCGCACCATCCTGAGTGGATTGATACGCGGCACCACAGATTGTTGCAACGGCATGGTAGTATTCCGCAGGATCGATGTCTTCTGGGAGCTGATCGTCGGAGAGTCGATCTAGAGTCGCCAATCCAACTTTCCACGTCTGGGATTTCGCGTGGCAAATCACCTTGTAATACAGCACATCCACCGACGAATCATCGAGCCAATACGCCTGTTCGTAGCAATCCGCCGCTTCATCATACACTTCATTAGCGACGTGCAGCTTTGCTAACTCCGTATAAAACGCATACAGCCCGCTATCGCTGATGGCGTATAGCTCATGTTGTGTATTCACCAACCAGCCCCGTTCCTCCAGAAACGCGATAGCGGCGTTCTTTTCCTCTTCGGTAATAATGATGTCAGTCAGCAGGTGCTTAGCGACCGCCGCGTTCGGATAAATCTTCGTCCGGCTCTTCATCAACGGATAGGCTTGCGCCCCCTTGTCCATCTGAAGCAGCTTCAGTCCTGTAGCGATTCGGAAGAGCGAGATGATCTGGTTGCTGTTTTTCCGATCCTTTTCTTCAAAGGTCGCCATCTGATTGTCAGCGATGTAACGATTGAGGTCATCTCGCGCCGATATGATTAGGCGATCATCAGCATCGAACTGATGCGCCTGCCCAAAGAATCTTTGCGCGGTGAACAGTTCATCCCACTCCCGGTAGATGCATCCAAGGTGGAAGTTGGCCTGGGCAAGGACTTTTGAGCTATCAGCGACAGACAGAACGGTGTCCCACGCTTGGATCGCCATAGCGAGATCTGCGGGCGCGTTAAGTGTTTGTGCGTACTGGATAAATTGATCGAGTTCAGCACGGATGCTGGTTCTGTCGAATACAAGAATATCGTCCATCTGTAACTGACACCCCCTTTCGAACCTCAAGCGTCGGCAGAGGCCCAATCTTCCGTCTCATTTTCAAACGCTTCAGCCATTTCGTCGGAAATGGTGTCTTTGATTACTTGATGGAGATGTTCCCGAAATTTTGCCCAACTGTTACCCCGTTCGGTAAAACGGTATCGATCATCGATTTCGACGAACATCGTATCATTCGGTGTGGCGTGGGACTCAAAATAGCGAGTGATTTTCATAACACTTCCAGTGTCAATTGACTCAATTGCAAATCTAAAGTCGCAGCGTTCCGAAGACCTGAATTACGTTTTAAGCATCCACTCCCGAACCGTCCATCCGGCTGCGACAGCAATCTGTCGTAGCGCTTTGCCCGGATTGACGACAACGGGGTTGCCGACACATCGAAGCATTGGCACATCCGCACGGCTATCACCATAGGCGTAGCTTGAAGCGAGGTCAATGTCGTGTTGCTCAGAAAAAGCCTTGATGACACGCGCTTTTTCGGCTTCACCGAGCGGGGGCGTGGTCAGTTCACCGGTAAATTTTCCAGCCGCTTCATTAAGTTGTACGGTTAGTGCGTGCTCCGCGTTGATATAATCCGCAAGGGGTTTGATGATAAAATCAAGTGATCCGGTGACAAGGACGATTAAATCTCCCCGACTCTGGTGCTCACGGATGTGATTTAAGGCGTCGGGAAAGATCTTCGAGCGTACATAGGTGCTAAACTCCTCATGCGCAAGCCGCTTGACACTCTCAGCCTCCAGCCCTCGATAATTGCGGTAGAACACGCGGTTGAAGCGTGTACGACTGACTTTATCTAAGAAAAAATAGTAGACGACCTTCAGTGCAAACCAGGCCAGCCAGACGGGACGTAAAGCGGACGGGAGCAGGAGAGAACGAAGCCGGGCATAGTAATGGACGATGGTTGTGCTCACGATGGTGCCGTCAACATCGAAGAAGGCGGCTGTTTTTTTTTCGGAAGGAGTTGCAATCTGTGTTCCTTTTCCAGCGGTGATTCAATCCAATCTTTTCGATTGGAGGGGGATGATCGATTGCCGATCGATAACCGGTATTTTCAAGTCCTGGCGGATCGCAATGCCTCAATCTTTGATCGGATTTCTGCCACAATTTCCCGATACGTCTCGTGACACATTGTGTCCGACTCTCTGGTCTGAAAGTGAGTCATCGTGATAGGCGCACCAAAAGTGACCGTAATTCGGCTGTGACAGGGCAAATTTCTGCCCTTTGGTAAGGCACGGTAGGTTCCATCAATATACGCGGGAACAATTGGAACATCCGTTTCATAAGCCAGCAGCCCCAGCCCCGGTTTGAATGCCTGAAGTTCACCCGTGACTGAACGTGTGCCTTCCGGATAGATGAGCAGACATTGATTCCGCAGCAGTGCTTCCTGCGAAACACGGATGCCTTGCAGGAAATTCGTTGTCCGATCAAAGGGCAAAACATTGAGAAATGTGCCAAAAAACCACGCCTTGAAACGGTTATTGAAAAAATAATCTTGCGCGCCAAGGACTTTCAGCCGCTTCGATTCATCCCCCAAAACGGTCATAATCGCGGGGGTGTCCAGGTGACTTGTATGATTGGCAGCGATGATGTACGGTTGCCCTCTCGGAATGTTCTCCATTCCATCGCACTGAATTGAGAAATATCGGTGATAAATGATGCGCATGCCGAATCGAAACAGTCCTGCGAGTCTGATGGAAAGACGTGCGATGGCGGGTTGCTCAACATGAACCGGACGAACAGTCGTCTCCACGACATCGTGAAGCGCAGGCTCGGATCGCAGCGCTTTGACCGTCTCGATAACATCGCCCATTGTTTGCATGTGAGCAACCATTTCTTCGGGAATTGGTCGTTGGAGCTTGGCTTCCAGCAGTAATAGCAGTTCGACACGCGCAAGTGAGTCCAAACCGAGATCTGAATCCAAGCTGCTGTCCAAACGCAACTGATCGGCGGGCCGATTTGCCATACGGCTCACTTCAGAGAGAATCGTGCTTTCCCATCCTGAAGCGGTATCGATGTCAGGAAGCCGCTCGTCGGAAGGTGTCACTTCGTCCTCTGCCACAGAAGTTCTCTCCTCAACAGAATCGGCATGCGAAGCAGCCGGCATTTTCCCGGCGAGTTGTTCCTGAAGTAACGCTTTAACCCGCTGTCGATGGATCTCAAAATTTGATGTCTTTGGTAATTCAGTCTCGCAAAAATGCACTTTGTGAATCTGCTGGTAGGTTGGCAAATCCCGTGAACATTCTTGCAGGTACTGGCGGACCGCCTGTTCAACCCCTGGTACAGCCCGGTGATCGCATGGGGTCGGCACGATAACAGCGTGCACTTCCTCACCAAATGAATTATCCGTATTTATGCCGACGACACAGATTTCCGCGATGTCTGGACTGTGTCGGTAGAGTTCTTCGATCTCCACCGGATAGATATTTTTCCCCGCACCGGACACAATCACATCTTTGCGCCGGCCGGTGATATACAGGTAGCCATCTTCATCGAAGTAGCCCAAATCTCCCGTATAGAGCCGCCCCCCTCGGATCACCTTCTCAGTCGCCGCTTGATTCCGATAGTAACCGCTCATCATGCTTGGGCTGCTGGCAACAATTTCGCCGGTTCCATCACGGTCTGGGTTGACGATCTCAAGTTGGACACCTTGCACAGCGGGGCCGACAGAGCCGCACTTGCCTTTTTCATAGGGATTGACACTCAGAACAGGCGCTGTTTCTGTCATACCATAGCCCTGGTAGATGGTTAGCCCAAATTTGTGGAATCCATTGTATACCTCATCCGGCAGCGCCGCACCGCCACTCACAAGGACGCGGATATGCCCACCCAGCGCCATTTTCACCCTTTCGCTGACCTCTGCATCATTAGACAGCGCTCTCAGTTCGGGACATCGCACAACATAGCGCTCAATCGTGTCGTAGAGCAACTTGAACAGACGCGGTACGCCAATGAGCACGGAGGTCTTGGTTTCTCGCATCGTCTCCAAAATTGTGGTGGGTTTGAACGTGTTGAGATAGGTTACAGTTGCGCCGCCGTGAATGCACATCAGGAAGCTGCAAGAAAACGCCAAGGCGTGATACAACGGCAGTACCGAGAGAAACCCATCCGTGTCGTAGGGGGGCAACGCTTGTGCAACAGCGAGAACGTTCGCCAGAAAGCCCTTGTGGGAGAGCATCGCTCCTCTGGCGTCTACGGTTGTCCCCATCGTGAAGATGATCGAGGCAGTCGTGTCAGGGTCAATCTCGACATCGGGAAAATGCTCCGGCACTTCCGGCATCTCGTCAGCGGAGGCAGTTCCCTTTGGTGCTCCATTGTCGAAAGGCTGACAGAATCGATTGATATTCAGCAGTTCGGGCGATTGATTTGTGGCGCCTTGTAACCGATCAACAAGGGCGTCGGAAGTCAAGATGGCTTTGGCTTCCGTAAATCTGGCAAGCGCGAAGATCTCCTTTGCAGGTGTCTGCGGATCAATTGGAACCAAAATGACGCCAATCTGCACAGCGGCTAAATAAGCAATTCCCCATTCCGGCTGATTCTCGGCAAAGAGTATCACCCGATCGCCTTTCCGATAACCACGCTGCCAGAGCGAAAAGGCAATCCGCCGCGAGAGGTCATAGAGTTGATGGTAGGAGTAGCGGACCCATTGATCGCCCCGTTTGATTTGCAGCGCAATCTTATCCGGGATGGCCTCAGCTTGTCGAGCAACCAAATCGATAATTGTTTGGTATTCCGCTTGTGGATTTCCCGTTTCGTCTGGTGTGATTTCCGGCTCCACCGGTTTGCTGATTCGCGGATTCTTTGATGTGCTGACCGCATCCGCCGATTCGACGTCGAGTTTGAGAACGTGCCGCTTAATCCCCGGAATGTGTACTTCCTGGAGATAGTAATTCCAATCGATTCGTGAAACATCAAAGTTGAAACGTCGCTGATCCGAAGGCGAAAGGGAACGATACAGTTGCTGCGTCCTGCCGGTTTCAAACTCGAAGCTGAGACGGGTGTATGGACCATAAATCTGGATATAATATTGCAATCCGTCGAGAGCGTTCTGTATCGCTGCAATTCGTCGGTTTTTCCGCTTTGCCCATTTTGCTGGAATTCGATCTAGCAATCGGCTGACTCTATTGAGCGTACGCAGCTTGCGATGCAATTGGCGTTGAAATGTTTCTGCATCCGGATATTGCCATACGGGCAGCGGTATCGGCTTTCCTTTATCCAACATCGGATACTTCACAAAGTGATCGTGGGTGGCGTTGACGATTCCGCCAAAAGTGAGCGGATTGAGCGATCCGGTTGCAATATGATAGACTTCAATTCCGCGATCGTGATAGGCTTTTACGGCAGCCGCTAACATCGCGTTGACAACGAAATCAACAGGAATGACGTCAAGAATGCTATCCGGATCGCCGGGGAAGTCGGGCAGCCGGCCTTTTCCAAAGCCCACGATAATTGGATCCGCCATGCGGAGCGTTCCACTAAGCCAGCCCGGCTCCGGTTCTTCAAGACTGCTTTCCATGATAGATTGGCGAATAATTGCCGTTGGCAGATCGCCCCTCGTCCTGGCGATCATCTGTTCACCAAGCGCCTTCATATAGGTATACGTGTCGTTCCAGCCCCGTGCGTGCGCGCGCTTCAACCCTTCGTCGATTAGGCGCTGCTCAATCCACTTGTCCCGCGCGATTTCAATCTGCTTCTGGAACTTCTCTGGATGGTCTGATTTACCACTGTTTACCCGTCGTAACGGATTGAACTGCTGTGATTGATTGGCCTCCGTCCTGACCTGTTCGCCAAGCTGCAGAATCTCTTCGATTTCGGCCTCAAGGGTGCTGGGGATTGCCTCTCCTCTTTCTTGCTGATATTGTTCGGCATAAGTTTCATACGGGGGATGCAGTTCTTCGGGAACCTTTCCAGGCTGAACCCCACGGACGTAGGCTGTCGAGACATGCAGAAACACCACATCTTTACAGCCTTTTGCGAACTCAACGGCGTGTTTCGTCCCCAATACATTGCTCTGCAAAGATGCGTCAATGGGGGGATCGAATTTGACAAGCCCGCCACTGCTAATAAAGATCTGTACCTCACGCTGCAGCTTTTCATAGCACGCATCAGACATGCCAAGTCGTTCGTACGCCAGATCGCCCTCCACCGCACAGACTTTTTCCCGAATCCATCTGTCAAACTGTTCCCCACGAATCTGACGCAAATTTGCGAACACGCTGGAAGTGAAGAGCTCATTTTCCAAACGATTCGCGGGCGTATACACCTTTCCATTGGGCTCAATTCGACTGCGGATGAGCAGGTAGATCCTTTTCACATCGGGGAGATCGGTCAGAATTTTAGCGATGAGAGCTTGGCCAAGAAAGCCGGTTGCGCCGGTAATAAATATAGCTTTATCGCGAAAAAATTCGGGAATTGTTTGCATGTCGCCCTTCGTTTTCATCCCAATTGGGTGATTTCGATTGTTTTGACGGTAGGATAGATTGTTCAATCGGTGGGTTCAGTCAAAATTCATCTTAGTATAAGGGATAAGGTCGCTTCCTGTCAATGCAAAAACGGGGCAAAGTATTTGGTATTTTGTGTCAGGCATTCAGCCAATGAGTGAATACCTGACACGTTAATGTCAACCAAGGGCCTGATGCTTTCAAAAACTCACGTATCCACCGCAAACCGGAATACACTGTCCGGTTACATAATCCGAAAGGTCCGTCACGAGAAACTCAACGACCTTTGCACAATCCTCGGGCATCCCCAAACGACGGAGTGGGATTTGTGGCAGCAGTCGTTCGCGGGTTTCGGGGCTATTCCTGCCACTTGCGATGGCGCGTGATGAAAGGATCCAGCCCGGCGCGATGCAGTTGACATTAATCCCGTAAGGTCCTAAGTCTGCTGCGAGGCTGCGCGTGTATTGGACGACGCCCGCCTTTGCCACTTTGTACGGCATACCACTGCCGCTACCGCCGCTCCACAGGCCCGCCTGTGAACTCACGTTGACGATCCGGCCGTAGCGCGCTTCCTTCATTGGCACACTCACCGCCTGACAGCAGAAGATTGCACTGCTGAGATTGATTGCCATGATGTAGTTGTAATATTCTTCCTCTGCATCGGATGCCATCGAGGATTTCGGTTTGCCCAACGCCCCACCCGTGTTGTTGACGAGAATATCGATTCGTCCAAATTTGTCCATGATCTCGTCAACCATCGCAAAGACCGCGTCGCGTTGGGTGACATCAGTTTCAATACCGAGCGAACGGCGTCCCAAATTCTCAACTTCTGCCATCACGGTGTCGGCCGTCAGTGCTTCGTCGTACTCCTTTGCCGCGTCGAGATCGATGTCGTTGATCACGACGTCCGCTCCCAACCGCGCGAGATGAAGCACATAGGCCCGCCCGAGTCCGCGAGCCCCGCCAGCGACGAGTGCGACACGTCCATCTAATTTACCCATTGAAAACCTCCTTTCGTCATGCATAAAACGTGAATGGTTTCCTACGGCAAGCTACCGAACAACGGCAACCTTCCCGGTTCGACGAACTGTTCGTCCTTCCCACTTTGCTTCCAGGCTGTATATATAAACACCGCTTGCGACCGGTTCACCGAACGGATTCTCGCACTTCCAAGTGAACGCCTCGTTCTGCGATGCTGACTGCTGACCGATGACGTGATGCAACGTATCCGTATACACCAATTGTCCGACGACATCATAAATCTCCAATTCGACATCAGCAGACTTCGTGAGCTTGAAGGTGATGGTGACATCCTGTGAAGCGGGGTTTGGATAGGCGACGACCTTATCGGCAAAAGCGAAAATATCGCGCGTGAAGAAAACCATTGTCCCTCGTGCTTCGTTGCCCGCCCGGTCAGTCGCGCGAATTTCAAGGGTATGTCTGCCCGGATCGAGATCGCCCGGCAGATAGGTCAAGTGTCCTGTTTCTCGGTCGTAAAGAAACTCCACGGACCGATCGTCTACCCACAATTGGATCGTATCCACACCAGCGCCCTCGTCGGTAATTTCATGCTCAATCAGAAAGCGGTCTAGCGGAACTTCCTCCTGATCTTTGGGAGAAATGGTGTGTATGATTGGCGGCGTTAAATCCACCAGCAGCGCGTAGCTCCCGGGTTGATTCGCAAACGCTTCCAGCATACCAAACGAATTCGCCCTGGCATCTAAGGGTTGCCATCGCTGGAATCGGTTGTCCCACTGAAACATCGCGATTCCGCGTGCGTCTTGAGGTAGAGGGAGCGCAATCCAAAATGGAAGTTCCGGCGCGAACGTAGAGAATTCGATAACATAGACCGGTTGGCGTAGGTTCATCTCCCGATCCACGGCATTTTGTCGTTGAGCGATGATCGTATTTTGATCTAATCCGCCTTGACTTCGCAAGGTCGCCTGCGGCGTTGGGCTCCCTTCGGGGAACATCACCGCGGGCCCTCCATCGACAAAAAGAAGGGCCGCACCGTCCGTGAATTGCGAAAATGGAACAAGCGGAACCTCGGAGAACCGATCTTGATCTGTAAAATAACCGACGACGAGAATCTGATCCCCAGTGACAGGACGAGCAATCGCTGACAGAGTGAAGCCGCTCTGCGACGGCGAGATCGGGAGTTGACCTTCATAGCAGAATGCGGTGTTCGGCTGAGGGCCTCTTGCTGCGTCGATCTCCGTTAATCCCTCACGAATAAAATAGACGTTGAGCTGCGCCTCCACTTTTCTGACAGTATACTGTTGTTCATTGGCATTTATGAGCCACCGCCGCCCTCTCTCCTGAATCGAAATGGTCGTATCTTGAGAAAGTGCGATGCCGTTCTCTTCAAATGCTTGTCGTAACGGTTCTGAGAGATTGCCGATGGCCAAATCACTTTGGAACACCAGCTCCATGCTAAACAGGAATTCACTCAATCGATTGAGATTGATCGTATATCCGAGCGATGAATCTGACGGTAGGATTTCAACGGAAGGAATCGCTTTCAACTTCTTGTGCGTAGCGAGAATGACATTCAACATATCCACTACCCGCTCTGCCGAGATTGCGGCGTCAAGCGGCTGCGTATCGATGAAAAACGTGAAATTGACCGGGCCATGAATGTCTAGCTTGGCCCCGTCTTTCCTGACCGTGTAAGTTGCTTCATCACTGGCTATCAGCCACTTGCTTCCGCGATCTTCAATAGAAACGGTAGCGTCTTGCGAAAGTGAGATGTCGTTAACTTCAAACGCCTGCCGCAAATCGGCCGGAATGCTTTCTTCTTCTAAACGCCTTTCGATCCCCTCCAATGAATCCGTGCTGAACAGAAACGGAGAATTCCCCGCTGTGTCCTGGACTTCTAGACTGAAGTGGTGGGGACCGTCGAGCAACCCAATCGATGGTGTGTGATACATGAACTGACCGGTGTCTGGAATAAAATCGAACGTCTTGCCGTCAAAGTTGGCAGCATTCGCTGTGCCATCAAATACAAATGTCTCCTCATCAAAGCTGAACCGGATGGTCCGCGGATCAATCGCAACATCGTCGATGAGGATGGCAGTGATTGTTACGCCGGACTCTGTCACGACCGCGCCATCAGGCGGCAGCACCTCCGTGATCGCCGGTGGATTGAGATCGCCTCGGAGAGGAAGTTCTTTCTTCTCGTAAATCACGCGCCGTACTTCCTCTGTCTCACGGCCAAGCCGATCGATGGCGACCACGCGGATGAGGTTGGTCACTTCTCCACCCGTATCAGGATTTTGGGGGTCACCGATGGCATCTCCAGTCTTTAGCAGCAGCGTTCGCTCAAAGTGCCCTTTCGCTGTCAGGGGTATAACCGTATCGTTGATAGAGAGCTGTGCATCGGGGTCATCAACCTGACCGGACACGGTGACGTAAGGCACCTCAAAGATCGCGAAATCTTGCGGCGAGTCCAGAGCAATCTGCGGCGGCTGACTATCGCGGATGACGGTTCGGTGTGCCGACGTTTCCAGTCCAATCGCGTTCTTGGCTTGAACCTCGATTCGATTTGGACCTTCGTTCAAGGATAATTGTACGAGGAAATCGCCTGATTTATCAACGGATAAGGGCATCGACGCCTGATTAAATCGCAGAACAACCGTGTTCTGTTTCTCTGTCCGCCCGTGGACGGTTATCTGTGTCTCTGACGTTAACAAGCCATCGGGCGGATCGAAGAGCTCAAGACGTGGATATTCGTTCTCAACGGAAATTCGAATCTCATCCTCAATTTCATCGCCATCAGTTGAGAGGACGACGAGCCGTATCAAGTATTCTCCGCGCAGTCGCCGTGTATCCCACTGTCCGAGAAAACCCGCCTGCGTGACCGGAGCGGTGGACCGGCCGCCAATCTGATGCCACACCGGAGCGGAGCTTGCCTCGCTCCATTCCAGGCGATATTCCCGAAACCGTGTCCCACGCGCAAGCCCAAAGATATCCACCTTGCCGCGCAATTGCTCTCCCATATATGGGCGTGTCATCACCGCCTCAACGGCTGGCGCCGGAAAGTCGAGCGCCAGCCGGAATAACTGATCTCTGGATTGATAGACAATTTCTCGTCCGTCGGGGGACCAATCCGCGCTATCAATCGGGATACCAGTCGGGATAATCTGGTTTGGTAAACTCTCAGCCTGTGGCTGCAGAACAAAGGCGGATTGTACACGACCCGGTTGATCCGAGAGAAAAAGGAGGGACTTCCCGTCGGGAGACCATCTCGGTCGTGTTTCGTTTCCAAAATTCTGATATACCCGTTGCTCCGCCGAGCCGTCGATATTAATTTGCCAGAGCTCCCAATTTCCCGTCCGGTCCGACTGAAACGATAGCTGTATGCCATCAGGTGCCCAGGTCGGAGAGACATCCTGAGCAGTATTCCGAGTTAACTGGAGGAGCTCAGGAGGCGCTTCCAATTCCAAAACATCATCGGCGTTCCGCACAATCCAGAGCTCCAAATCGCCATCGATGTCCGCAGCGAGAGCGATTTGGCCCCCAGCCGGCGACCAGGCGGGTGTCACGAAGTTGACGGATGCCGTACGGGCGACGCTTGCCTCGCTCGCAGTCATCAGAGGACGGAGATTGGTGCCATCGGATCTGACTGTCCAGAGCCCCCACTGACCGTTGCGTTGCGACTGAAAGACCAGCAGATCCGCTTCGGGATGCCAGGCGGGGTTCAAATCGATTGCCGCGTCGAGGGTGAGCCGCTGTCGCGTGTTATCTCGAAGATCTAGCATCCAGATGTCTTTGGCCCCGCCTTCGTTACTGGAAAACGCGATCTTATGTCCGTCAGGAGACCAGACGGGGGTGCGGTAAGAAACCTCCAGATTTTCAGTGATGAGGAGTGATGCCTGCGTAGCTATTGCAATGGGCAATGGCGGTGTGTTATCAATAATGAGCGGAATCTCAGTTGTTGCGCGATTCCCCGCCTCATCAATCGCGATGAGCGCCAGCGTATAAATCCCATCGAGTTCGCTCGTATCCCACACGATTAGACTCTCTCTTTCAAACGAGGTACGGATGGGGTTACCCAACGACGTCCATGTGCCGGGCGTAGGCGTTGCCCCAAACTGAAGGCGGCATTCGACCAGATTGGTATCGATGCAGGTGGCAACCACAGGGATCGGATGGGTGAGTACGGTGTTTGGGTTGGGGAGATGAATGTCAACATTCGGCGGGGCTCGATCGACAAATACAGGCGCCGACGGCTGGGAAGACGCACTTCGGTTGCCTACGGCGTCCGCAGCTTCAACGACGACACGATACGACTTATTATTCTCGCTATCGAACTCAAAGGCCGTGTCACTCGTTGTCGCAATTTCAGCGAAATCTCCACCATCGACCGAAGCAAAAACATGATACCGAAGCGTCCCTTGTGGCAGCGCCGCCGGTGATTCCCAAGAGAAAGTCAGGCGTGAATCGTTATCGAAGCCAAGTGGGGCGTCAAAGTCCACGTGGACCGGTTGACCCGGACGTTCAGGTGGAATTGTGTCCCGCTGCGTATAAAATATCGTTGACCGTGTCGCATCGGTGAGTTCCACCCAAACCAGGTGGATTGGTTCGTCGGCTTTGGTCGATGCGCGGGTCGCAGGCGTTGGAAAGATGGCGTTGCCCCTGTCAGTAAACTGAATGGCCGGCGTCCAACCGCCTTGCAAACGCTGCGCGACGTTGACCTGCCAATTGCGGGATGCGCCGTCCTGCCAGAATATCCACGCATCGTCTCGCCAAACAACAGGTCGCGGAATGACAGACTCGGCGGAGTTTGCTGAAATCTGCTGCGCAAGCCCCCACGTTTCGGCCTGATCACGGCTTTCCGCGGCGAAGATGTTCACCGCTGCCGTTTCACTCTGGCTGCACTCCCACGCCACCAATACCTTTGGATCAAAAGCCGCAATCGATGGTCGGCGGCAATTACCGATTGCGGCGAGGCGGAAATTCTCGCTGACCGCCGCTTCGTCCCAACGCTTGAGGTAAATCTGCGAGGTCGCCTCTCGCCCATCTCGCCATGCAATATAAGCCGCACGAACGCCACCCGCGACATCTGGTTCGCTCGTATCCCAATTCCCCGACGTAACCGGTTGGGGGGTTCGCCATATTCGACCACCATCGCTACTGCGTGTCATATAGGCGGTCGTGGTCGGACGATTGGTTTGTGCAATTGATGGCTGTCCTTCCCAGACAACATAAACCAAACCGCCGGGAAAAATCTTCGTTGTGGCAATTCTCGGGCGGCGGGCCGAGTCGTCCGGAGCTGATAACATCTGGGTCGAGCTCCACGCCACGCCGTCCCAAGATTTATAGCCGATTTGGGATTGGGTTGTGCTCCGTTCCTGCCAGACAATATGGACACGCCGGCGATCACAGGCAATCGCCGGTTGGACGGAATCCGTGCGAGTTGTCGTGAGGCGCATTTCCGGCTGCCACGTCATCCCACCATCACGGCTATATCGAAAGAAGAGCTCCCATCGTCCCAGTCGATTATCACTCCAGATGACGAAGAGTTCTGGACCTCTTACACAGATCGCGGGCTCATTAGATCGGGCGGGGCCAAGAGATAGGGGCGTTTCCGAAGTCCAGAATTCCGGCAGAGCGTTAAGCGTCGTGACTGCGACGACGAGCCAAAACGTCAAATAGCCGGCAAGTCCAACCCCCATTTTAAAGAGACGACATTGATTCAACGGAGTGGATTCGGAAGCCAAGGGGAAGAGGAGAATCAGAGAAGTGACTCATTGAATGAGTCAAAAATAGGACTTACGCAGTTCAATCCCGGCGCCCGAAGCTCAACCTTCGGGCTGATGTGGCTTAACCCCCGTAAACGGGGCTATAGCAGGATCATTGATGATCCTTAAGTGAGTTAGCACGGCGCTTGAGATCCGTGTGTTAAGTGCGTAAGTCCCAAAAAAATTAGAAAATCGGATCGGTCACATCTAAGGTGTTGCATGTCATGCACAACGCATCACGCAATGAAATTACATCTTGCGGAAAAGCGCGATAACCTTGCCCAAAATCTGTACATCATCGGTAATAATTGGACGCATGAAGGCATTCTCTGGTTGAAGGCGGATTTTTGCACCGTCGCGGAAGAACCGTTTCACTGTCGCCTCCTCGCCTATCAGAGCAACGACAATATCTCCGACATCCGCATAAGTCTGGGACTTAACGATCACGAAATCCCCCTCCAAGATGCCTGCATCGACCATGCTTTCCCCTTTGATACGCAAAGCGAAACAGGTATCGTCTTTAACAATTTCCTGGGGCAGGGGCAGAATTCCCTCGATATTTTGGGAGGCTAATAGCGGTTCTCCGGCGGCAACCCGTCCGACGATTGGAACCTGAACCACCGTTTGCGGTATATTTTTGGGCACAAATTCCATGATTTCGATCGCACGGGGTTTTCTCGGGGCACGCCGGATATACCCTTTCTTTTCGATGGCGTTCAGGTGGTCGTGGGCGCCCTTCTCGGAAATTTCAAACGCCGACCCAATCTCACGGACGGTCGGTGGATAGCCAGCATTCTGCAAATAGCTCCGGATAAATTCAAAGATGCGTTCCTGTTTTTTCGTCATCGGCTTACGCATGGTGTATACCTCACATCTGTTTATGGGTGCCATTATACTATACACCGGTTAAGGCGTCAAGAGAAAATTACAGGACTGCGGCTTCGTGATAATCGTAAGGGCGATTCCGAAAGATGTAATCAATCGGTTCATCCGTAAACTCGACGTTCGCATCCAGATCGCTGTTTTCAAAAGCGGCCTCACACCCTCTGTTGAACTTGATGGGTTTCCCACGTCGGAACCAGTGAATGTGGTGAATCATCGCGATCATCTGCCGGGGACGGTCCGAGTGGTTCGGCATGCCCCGGTGCCAGAGACGCATGTCCCGGATAAGCATGCTTCCCTTTTTCACGTTGCCCCGAACCGGCGGAGCGAACTGCCGCCGCGCTTCGACGAGTCGCTCGTCAACCTTGATGGTCGCATCATCCAGGGCGACGTTTGTGTCCAGATGCGACCTGGGCCAGAGTTCGATGCTGCCATTATGCTCAGTAACATCCATCGGCGCGACATTGACCACCAGAGACATCGCCGGATGCGCGACCTTCAGCCCCCTCCACAACTGTCCGAGGTCCACATGAACCGGCTGTGTTCCGCTGCCGGGGCAGTTGGTGTTGCCGCTGTAGAAACTGTTAAATAGCCCGTCTCCGAGAAGCTCCCTGGTCACCTGTACAACAAATGGATTCGCAACAACATCGCGAAAAACGTAAGGGGCGAAAGGGGGCGGGTCTTGCTGGAGGTGCCCCTTGACAAAATTGATCGGCAAGACCGAGGCCGTCATCAGCGTTTGCAGGTCCGCGTCCATCTTTTCGCACAGCAGATCCAAATGCGCGTAGGATACCACATTCTCCAAGATGACATATCCGTCGGTACGGATGGCCTCGACGGCCTGATCGAGATGCGGCCGGGACATCCTGCCGCTTGTGAGTTCTTCAGGACAAAGCGTGATTTCCATTGTTTCTCATTCGGGAGGGATTACTGATGGCAACTCATAGCTTGATATAGGCTGTTCTCTCCGCATGTCGCATGTGTTGAATCACGACCTTCAGGGACGGACAGATTGGCCGAAGAATTTTTAACCGATACGGATGACACCGCGTAGGGGCGAGGTTTCCCGGGCCGAAGAACGTGGTCACGGAGACCACCCCCCTACAGCATTGTAGGTAACGTGTCTGCCCCTAATCCCATATACGTCGGCTATTAGCTCGTCGGTACTGGTCAGATGTACCCCATCTTTTTCAAGGAGAGAGGCCTGTTGATACAATCAACGAGAGCTGGTACCCGGAAGCTCCGATTCGCTCAACTCAAAAGTCGCCGAGCGGACCAGGGTAAGAGCGACATCTGGATTGGTGGTTGGCAGCTGAGTAAAAAAGGTGTACTGATACTTGACCACACCGACATTGGGAACGACCCAGTATCTTGCCGGTTCGTACCTACCTGGCTCCAATCTGGGCGGATCCCCGACCTGCTTCAGTGCCTCTTGCTGCGATAAACCGTCAATCTCTTCCTCAATAAGGTACGCATCATAGTTGCCGGCGGGGATAGTGACGCGCACATTTGATCCGATGACACGACGAATTACCCGAGCGGGGGGAGTTGTCTGGGATTCAAAGACGGTCCACTCCTTACCAACGTGCAGCGGAAAATCCCAGATAAGGCGGGACGGAAAGTGCTTCTGATGAAAAACGGGATTATCGATAAAGGAAATAAAAACATCGAATGCGGATTCGATATAAGATTGCGGACTTTTTAAGAAGTAGGTTGCAAAGAGGGGAAAGGGGAATTGGAAGAAATCTGAATCCAGACGAAAATAGAGGGAGTTTGCGGAGAGGTGATCGACAACTTCTCGGTTGATGCCATCCAGTTGTGGTGGATCGAGCTCACTGTACGTCATCTGCCGGTGTGTAAATCCGCTAATGTCTCGGGTACCCTCAATCCGGACCGTAAACTCCTGTCCGGTATCGACATTGACATAGGTCCAGGCCGAGCCGTTGTTCGTCGGCAGATCCACGGCTTGGAATCCTTCGCTGGGCGGTGGTGGGATATCCACATCGCCGTGCGGATCTATCAATCCCTCCTCTCCACAACCGAAGCTAGACACCAACGCAAAAACCAGAACAAGAGCGGAAATGGTATATTTTGTCATCTTATTTTTGGGATTACTTTTGTGACCCTCATGGGGTCAAACGAGACTATTTCAGGATGGCCATTTTCTCTGCCGCAACGAAATTACCGGCTTTCAGTACATAGAAGTAAACGCCGCTGGCAGCACGCTCTCCCGTTTGGATACGCCCGTCCCAATACGCTGCTTTTCCCTTGGTGATGTACTGTCCACGCGGCTTCATACCCAGCTCTAGGGTGCGTACCACCTGACCCGCGAGGTTATAGATCTGAATGGATACCGGCGTGTCCTCTGCCAATTCATACGGTATCCAAACGTCCGGGTTGAATGGATTGGGATAACTTTGCATCAGCCGCGTCCGAATCGGGGGTGCCGCCGTTTCGGTGGGTGGAACGAAGGCGGGGATAATGCCGTTCTCCTCCATGCTTGGCGTCCCCATGAGACCCATGGCATCGACCGGCACAACGGCGTAATAGTAGCGAAAGCCCTGTGGGTCAAAACCGGTGCTGTTCACGTCGACATCCTGAAATACTGTCGTGTCCTCAAAGCGGGTGTCCGTCGCCTCGACTCGCCCGACAATATTGATGTCATCATCGGGGATGCCATTTCCATCGCGGTCTGCGGCATTCAACACTTCCGCCGCCCGCTGAAATGGCTGCGGTTGGTCGGCGGTCGTCCGCTTGCGAACGATAACCACTTCGCGAATATCTGTCAGATCTTCCAACTCCCATTGCACAAGCACGCCACTATTGCTCCCTTGCGAGACGGTCGGTGTCGAAAGCAACCCGGCAGGCGGACGACCTGACATGTAGCTCACAGAACCACCGAAAAAGCCACCGCCGGGAATGACGACGTATTCGACATCCGGACGCACATTGACCACGATGAGGGTAATTTTCTGAATCTCCCCACCGAAATCGTTGAAGGTGATTTGCGCTTCCTGAGAACGCTGATAAGTGAAGGCTTCTCGGACTTCAGTTGTCCCATCGCGCTTTTCAACGATAAACTTTGCCCCCCAACCACGCGTTCCTTGGGCATTGAGCCGATCCAGTTCCGCTTGAATGTCAGTTCGATCCGCGGCGGTGAGTGGACTCATGTCGGCTGGGGCGATGTCGGCGCCATCAATTTTGACCGCAAATTCTTCCATCACGACGCCAGCCGGTGGCTCGAAAACAACATAGCGTGAGGAGAAAGGTTCTGGCATCGCCTCCGAATCGAAATCGACACGGACGGGATATGCGTCGTGCACATCGCTGAGATGAATGGCAACGGGCGGAAAGCGGTGTCCGTTAAAGTAGTGCTGTCCATCATCTCGGTCGTCGGTAAAGTAGTTCCAAACGGTAAATGTCTTAAGCGCCTCGATGAGCGTCGTGCCGTGATCTAAAAAGACTTGCACAAAGTTACCAAATTCGCGGAAACTGCCATCCGTTGTATTCCCGTAGAACTGTCTGACAATATCGACGTCGAATCGCTCCGCCATGTAAAGCACCCAAATCACGGAGCCGTATTCGTGATCGGCGATACGACTGTCGAGGGCGATATCCGGTTGACGCAGCCACCGGCGAAGTTGCCCGGAATAATAGTTGTAAGCATCGGTCTCGCCGATTTCATCGGGGTCTTTAATATCGTCGAGGTCTTCAATTCGACCGGCATCGTATACCTTGGACTCGATCCATGTGGCTGACGCTTCCATAAACCAGGTCGGCATAAACGCATTATACCCAAATTGAATCCCATGGAGAAATTCATGGGCGGAGGTTGTTTCAATGAATCGGATGCCTTCGGAGCGACCAAAAAAGTCGTAGATCCGGGAATTGATCGCGAAATAGGGTCCAAAGGTCACAACGGTTGATAGCACCCGTCCGTTATACCAATCTGCTGTTGTAAAGCCAAGCGCGGGGAACATAAACAGGTACACATCGTATTTGTGATTGCCACCGTTTTCTGCCACCCAAAAATCATCAAAAGGTTGCTTAAAATCCATCAGATCCACCTCGACATGGAAGGATCGTTCCATCGCTTCGGCACAAATATCGACGAAATCCGGGACACCGTTCATCGGATTAAAATCTTCAAGCGGCGGCGCATGATGACCGATAGTCGTATAGTGGAGTCGAAAGTGGGGTGTATCAAACTTTTTCGGAAGGTACACCGAGCCGTAAGCGCTGCCGGGTTGCCCCGGACGGAGAAAAATTCCCTGAAATTCCCGTTTGTAGCTGACTGGCAGATGATTCCAGTTTTTGGCGAGGATATTCAAGGTATCCGTAACACACTCTTCAACTTCGCTGGGTGCATAACGCGGTTTGAGATTCACAAGCTTCCGGGCAGTTTGAATTGCACGATACAGTTCCGGATCAGGTGGGAGCGCGTCAACAAATGGCGTTGTGGATGTAAAAATACCGGAGATCGATAAAACAAGCAGACACAATCTCAATCGATTCACTCGTATCTCCTCTATAAATATGGTAACCGTTCAGTGGGTTGTTTGTAGTTAGGTACGCAACGCCGTTGAAGCGGGGAAAAACGCCACACCCTCAGGCGGGCAGTTTATCCCGAACTTTGAGGGGCAAGCTTCCGCTCGGCCACCGGGGACGGGACAGCAAAGCAGCAACAAGGTGGAGTGCCGTATCTTCTCGCTATACGTCGCTACGTGGCCCACTACAAGCGGAGTTCACTTCATGGACTGAACGGTTACTAAATATGTTTCGGATGACTCCGACTTCATCGAGATAACGTTCATGGGTTGTGTTTCTGAACGTTGGGCAATAATAACATCTTGCCCTTTTTTTGTCAACTTCTTTGGCAATGGTTTTCGCTTTTGCTCTTGGGGCATCCTATGTTATAATGAAAGCGTCAATATCATTGAGTTATAGGCATTGGCTTTTCTAGGATGTCATTGGACTCCTAACGGAAATCTTGTGAAATTTCACACGAGGTTCATCATGATTTTATGGCAGTTCATTAAAAATCGTCTCAAGAAATTATTCTACACCGCGTACCAAAAACGCCTTGAGAAAGCAGCCAGTAACTGGTACGTGCCCTATCATATCGGCATTATCCTTGATGGAAACCGCCGGTATGCGAAGGCGAATGGTTTTAGTAACATAATTCAAGGGCATTATGATGGGGCAACTAAGCTCGAAGAATTCCTCCATTGGTGTGATGAATTAGGTGTCAAGATTGTTTCAATCTGGATCTTTTCCCTCGATAACTTCAAGCGCGAAAAAACTGAGGTCACGGGTATCATGGATGTCATTGAGCAGAAGATGACAGAACTGGTCACCATTGAGGGGCTTCACAAGAATCAGATTAAGGTTCGCCCGATGGGCAAGATTGAGTTGCTGCCGCCAAGGCTTCAGGCAGCCATCCGCGCCGCAGAGGAAGCGACCAAGCATTATGATAAATTCATCCTGAATGTCGCTGTCGCTTATGGCGGGCGTGAAGAGATTGTCGAGGCATTCCGTAGCCATCTCAAATCAGAATTGAAGGAAGGTAAGACAACCGACCAAATCGTAGAGGAACTCAGCGTCGACAAGATCACGCCACACCTCTATACCTCCGATCAGCCGGATCCGGATCTGATTATTCGCACCAGCGGCGAGATCCGGCTGGGCGGCTTCCTGCTCTGGCAGAGCGCGTATTCGGAATATTATTTCTGCGATACTTACTGGCCTGCGTTCAGAAAGATTGACCTTCTCCGTGCCATCCGCGACTATAGCCAGCGGCAGCGGCGATTCGGTCGATAAATCCTTGCATCCATTCAAAAGGCTTCACCAATCTAAACCGCTCTCCAATCTTACACAGACCCGAGAGCGGTTTTTTGAAATCTGACCGGGTGATGTCGCCTTCTGATCTCGTATGGAAAATAGGAGATACCCATGATCGGACTTTTTTGCGTTTCAATGATTGCGTGTTTATATCAGGCGCATGAAGGGCGTCCAAGTGAACCCGCCGATGCCCCAGTGGTTGAAGCCGAGGATGTGGTCAGTCGGTATGTGCCGCCGAACAACGGAGCGGGACCACTCTGGTGTTATGGTGCGCCGTTACTGGTGCGCCACGGTGATTGGGTGTACGTGAGTGTGATGGAGACCGGCGAAGATGTGCCGCCTTTGTGTAATACACGCTGGCAACTCCTTCGGCGTGATAGGCAGGGCTGGCGCGTCTGTCAACAAGCCGAGGATTTTCGTGAGCGCGAACCGTGTCCGATGGTAGGATTGGCAGATGGAAGGCTATTTCTCTCGATTAATCCGCTGACCGAACCGCCGGGAAAGAATCGTGGCCAATGCGCACCGCACCTACTCCAATTCAGCATTGAGGAACCACAACGGGCGGGCCTTTCCATTCGCCCTGTGTGGGACGAAGGGCATCACTTTACAGAACATTCCTACCGGGGGATTGCCGCTGATGGTCCTCGCGGCGAACTGCTCGTGCTGAATATCGATAGCCCAACGGGCGCCCAATTCTGGAGTTATCGCGACGCCTCCGGCACTTGGGCCAGACATGGGCAGATCAGATTCCCGATCCGTTCGTGCTATCCGCAAGTTGCCCTGCGGGCTCAAGTCGCTCACATCCTTGCGATTGGTGATATTGTCGAACCGAATTCCGAATGGCGGGCGTACAAACACGAAAAAACGGGTCGCGATTGGGATTATGTGTTCCGCCGGCTGTTTTACACGTGGACACCGGATATCACCCGTTCGGATTTTGCTTCGCCCACTGAGCTCGAAAATCTCGATGCCACGGGTGGATACATCCGAAACTTGGATCTCTGGATCGATCCAAACGGCGCAGCACACCTCCTCTACCTCAAACAGCCCGTCCAGTCTGCCCTGATGCGTGACGAGTTCTTTCCGGGCGTCCCGCTCACCACTTCGCTTGAATACTGCGTGTTAAGGGATGGCGCGGTCATCA
>JAPUIP010000888.1 GCA_027296925.1 Candidatus Poribacteria bacterium
ATGTGAGGTGCGGCAAACGAGGTTCCCCTTAACGCTCGCATCTTCATAACTTTCTTCCGCATTTCGCTTTCACTGGGTCGATTATAAAGGGGGACTTGCTCAATGGATTTTTTATAGGCTTCCAGTATCGTTTGCGGTTCATCTCGGACGGCAATATCGACGCCTGCGCCATAATTGGAATATGACGCCTTCATGTACCTGCCATCTTTTAACACCACTGATGCAACACCGATGACGCCCTCGCAGTTTGCAGGCATATGAACAAAAGGTTTATTGTCATTTCCGACAGCGGCAACAAACGCTACATCACTGTTACTGAGTCGCTTAAAGAATCCCTCCAACAACGACTTAAAACGCTGGCTGAGGTAAAGATTCCCACGTTCAACAGTTTCATGTGCGATGCCCCAGCTCATGTTGACAACGATATATGTCTCTGGATTTTCCACAGCATATTTCCAAATGTATTGCAATGCATCAACGATCTGACGGGCTTTCGGCTTTGTCTCTCCACTTACCGACGTTCCGACTTCGAGGTCTATATTTCTGATTTCCCCATCGAAGTGTTTCCTGATAATCTCCATCACGATGGTACCGTGACCGTCATCTTCCCAGAACTCCATGTCTACAACGAAAACAATAACCTTCTCTTTTTTTGTGGTTTTCCTTTGTCCGAGTATTCCATCAATCTTGGCGCCCGGATCATAGCTTTTGACAAAGCGATCCGCTTCTGGAATCGCAACCTCACCTGATTTCGCCCAGCCGGCAGCAACAATTCCAAGCATGAAAATAACCGGCGTGACAATTTTCATCCGATTTTTCATGTTCATTCCACCACAATTTCGTCTCGAATCTTTTCCAGGTTCTTTTTCCCGATCCCTTTGATTCTGAGCAAATCATCAACGCGCTTGTATGGGCGTCCTTCGATAATCCTACCCGAAAGTACTTTTCCGATTCCGTGTAACGTTATTAACTGTTCTTGCGTCGCAGTATTGATGTTGATCTTACCTCCGGCTTGAATGGCGGGACGATCTCCGGCAGAGACCTTGGGGTCGCTCAACTGCTGCTTCGTGCGAAATTCCATTCTCCCATTCAAAGATTCCATTCTTTGATTTAGAAATTCTATTTGCTGCCCCTGAAATTCTACCTTCTGGATCAGCAGTGCCATTTGCTGGTCTCGAGATTCCAATGTCTGGTTTAGAGACTCGATTCTCTGGTTCAGGAATTCTACCTGCTTTGTTTGAATTCCGCAACCAGTCGCCATCAAGACTACAAGGCACAAAAGCGAAACAATATGCAGTCTCAGTACTTCATGACAATCCTCTCGTTTTGAATGGCGTCTCTGAATCAAGTTCACTTGTCATCTCATGCAATTTGCACAGTAGATCTGGGCTGAAAAGGCAAGAAGGTTCTGCAATTCGTATGAGCGAGCTACGCCAATCCCGCCGGCATCAACACCAACTCCGGAACATACGCCCGTGCCGGGAGCGAAGCCACAAATAGACATGCATCGGCAACATCTTGCGGCTGCAGGGCTTGTGCCACGACTTCAGGCGGTGTCGGTACAGGACGCTTCAAAATAATCGGCGTATCCGTCAAGCCGGGGAAGAGCATCGATGTCCGGATGCCGTTATCCTTTTCCTCCTTAAACGTGCCGTGCGCGAGCCCGACCATTCCGTGTTTGCTTGCCTGGTAGGAAACGCCAGAGGTATCAGGCGACTGCACAGCGGCACTCGATACGTAGATGATTAAGCCATCCTTTTGCTGGCGCATCGTCGGCAAGACAGCTTTCGTGCAGTAGAACGCTCCGGTCAGATTCGTCCGTATCATCATCTCCCACGTTTCGTTGGACAACACGCCGAGGCTGCGGTCAGGTATGTTTGTGCCAGTCACGTAAACGAGAATATCAATCCGCCCGAAGTGCGCCAAGGTTGTAGCGATAAGCCTATCCACCGCTGCCGCCTCCTGAACATCGGTCGGGCAGGAAAGCGCATTTTCGCCGATCTCCTCCGCCAACGCATTCAGTGTATCAACGCGACGCGCAGCCAGGACAACCTTTGCTCCCGCTTGAGCGAATGTGATCGCCGTCGCCTTCCCCATGCCGCTGCTGCTCCCGACGACAATGGCAACTCGATCTTGCAATGCAGAACTCATAATCCAATCCTTTCTGAATAACCCTTGCAATAGTACATGAACTCAGACGACGTAAAACGTGGTAGGTATGGAAGATGCAGTGGTGGACTCACTGTCCGGATTCGCGAGTCGTCGACTTCACGGACGCAGATGCATCAATGCCATCTGAAAATCTCGCCGTTCAAAGCAGTGCACACACCACCACTGAGATGTGCTGTCGGCTTCGTTGACCCGTAGAACCCATAGATGTCTGCAATCCTTATGTTGTCCGGATTGAGCGATTGGCTCTAGATTATCCCAATCGCAATCCAGACAAAATGCAGTCTCACCTTTCAGCGTTTGTATCTTGCCACCGCATTTGGGACAGATCAATGTAGACGCCTCCTCGTTAGACAATTCACAGTTCAGAATCGCTGTAGGATTTAGTGTATGAAATTGGCTGCACTTTGTCAAGCTTTATCTCTTCGGCGCCGCTATTTGTCTTGACTCTCAGCATGCGCTCTGCTACACTACAAATGCAAATCATCGAATCAACGAACCATCTAACGCAATACAAACTGCATTCACTTTTCATGTCATGATTATTTGCGTTTGGAACACGGGCAGCACCGCCCTTAAATTTGAGCTGATCCACCTCACAGGGGAGTCACTGAATGCTCGCGGAAAGATCGAGCCTTTCGAGCAAATCCTCGCGAAAGGAAGCATCCGCCGGATTGGGAGCAGAGCGGCATTCCTCAGTTTCTCGTGTCACTCGAAAAGGCTGGAGATTCGGGAATCCCGCACGAACCGGGCGCGTCGTATTGCTGCCGGGGCGGACCTGCTGCTACAGAAACTTCTCGATTCCCAAACCATCGCCGCACTTGATGAGATCAACGCCTGTGCATTCAAAACGATTCACCTACAGGGGGCCGATTCTGTTGCGGGAACAGTCGAATTGACACCGTCGGTTTTGGATCGCATGGGCGCGTATAATGGCGTTGCACCGGCTCACAACCCGGCCTACCTGGAACTGATTCGGGCGTGCCAGGCGCGTATGCCTGAAACTCCGATGATTGGTGCGTTTGAGTTTGAATTCCATCAAACGATGCCATCCCATGCCTTTCTCTACAGTATTCCCCACGAATGGCGTCAGAAATGGGGGATTCGGCGCTACGGTTTTCATGGGGCGTCGCATCAGTATATCGCGGAAAGGGTTTCGGAACTCTATCCCGATCGTACAGATCTCAAGGTGATTAACGCCCATTTGGGAGGAAGTTCCTCACTCTGCGCCATCCGTGATGGAAAGTCGATCGATACGAGCATGGGATTTTCACCGCAAGGCGCGATTCCAAACGCCACACGCAATGGCGATTTTGATCTCTTCGCCGGCTTGTGGCTGATTGAACGTGAAGGTGTCGCCCCTGGGCAATTGCGGGAGCAGTTGTGCAAGCATGGAGGATTGGCAGGCGTTTCAGGAATTGCCGGGGGAAATCTGCCAAAAATAATGCGTGAGGCAGCAGAGGGAAATGTGCGCTGTCAAGAGACGATCGATCTGTTGACCTACGAGATTTGCAAAACGATTGGCGGGTACACCGTTGCATTGGATGGCTTGGATGTACTCACCTTTACCGGGGGAATTGGCGAGCATGAAGTTGATATTCGCCAGCGGATCTGCGAGAGATTGGCGTTTTTGGGCGTCAAAATTGATTCACGGCGAAATAGCAAAGCGCATGACGAACAGGAGCTCTCCCCCAATGATTCGCGGGTTCCGGTGTGGGTCATTCCAACGCATGAGGAGCTCATCGTGGCACGACGTGCGTTGAGGGTACTTGAAAGCTGTGGACTCGGAGGGCAGTCAAAATGAAAGTCGTGTCTTTCTTCTTCAATATCCTGAAGCCGGAGAGTTTCCCTCTCATACTGGATTAGGTTTACTGTTTCCTATGACGCACATCCACCAAGAGCGTTGCCATATCGCACTCCCTTCTCTACCCGCGGATCAGTATTCCGCACGTGGGCGAACAACGGTCTCGCCGTCGTCTTCGATGAGGGGACGGTGATAGATATAGGGCGGCTCCAAGACGGAACGCTGCGCTTCAGTCAGTTCATCAGCCCATTCGGGGAAGGTCACATCATAGTAGCCGCCGGCGTAATGGAGATATTTGGGCGAATAGCGAATTAACAATGACCGGCGCTCTCGCTCCCGGTTCGTCCACGGAAGCGTACCGTGGATCGTCGCCTCGTTGAAGATAATCAGGTCGCCGGCTTGCGCGGGGACATTATAGACGATTTCCGGATTCGCCTCCCAGTTCCGGATTTCCGTCGGGCAGGCGAAGTTCGCCTTGTGGCTTCCCGGAATGACGCAGAGCCCGCCGTCGCCTTCGTTGACATCTGCAAGCTGATACTGGAGGACGACCATTCCACAACGCATCTGCCCGTTGGTGTAAACGTAGTATGCCGCGCCAAAAAAGTGGTGATTGCTGGCGCCATGAAGCAACAGCCCTTCGCTGCCAGAGTCGGAGGTCAAAATAAAGGGGGAATGGTCTAGCCGCCACCCGCGTCCATGAATCGCGTTCAAGTAGGGAATCGCCTTCTCATGAACGATAATATCTCGAAATGGCTGGCACCATGGTTTTGGCCAGGCCAGCATGCCCGTAAATATGCCGCGTTTGTGCGTGCCGGCGAGCGTTTTCGAGTCGCCAACGGCTGAATTTGGATCTTCGCCCTGTTTATCAAGATTTGCGTCAACCGCAGCGTTGAGCGCACTCACCTCCTCTGGTGTGAGAACATTCTCCACGACCAGAAAACCTTGAAGATCCAAAAGGAATTTCTCTCGTTCGTTCATCCGTTATCCTTTCCATTTTAAGCAATTGCCCCACTGAAGGGGGAGTGTTATAAACCGGGACGGTTGAGACCGGCAACACGCTACGGTTTCCCATAACGGGGAAGCCAGTAATCAAACCAGGTCCGTTCACATCGCGCGTCACAGAACTTCAGGGATTTACCCTCGGATTCGACACGCCACAGACGTTTGACCAGCATCTTTCCACAAAGATCACAATGGTGAATTTCTGTGGCATACAGCGCATCAGAAATCGGTTCCCATTGCGCCATTACGTCACCTCCTTGTTGCGGCGAAGTTGAGCCGTGGTTGTTTCATCGATCCGCCAGTCTCCGGTCGCTGTCTCGACAAGACAAACAGCGTACACGTCGCGCGCTTCTTCCGGAGAAACAAACCCCTCCCGGACATCCTCTAAAACCTGGGCGGGCTCGCGTTCCTCGGGCGGGCCGTACCCACCGCCCCCCGGACTGGCAATCAGAATTTCGTCGCCCTCCTGAATTTGAATATCAGCGAATTTGTTCGGTGAGGGCGTTCCATAGACCTCGGAGAACGTTCGCCACTGATCGTCTCCCTTCTTCCGAATTCGTATCATTCCGCTGGCGCCTTCTTCACCCCCAAAGAGTCCCCACGCCCGCGTTTCATGGCGATCCATGAAGCTGGACACGGTGATTTCCGGCGCAAGCGCTTGGATAATTCTGAGGCTGCCAGCCCCGCCGCGGTGCCGGCCATGTCCGCCCGAATGCGCCTCGACGCGGTACGTTTTCGTTAACCAGGGATAGCGCGTCTCGAAAACCTCCACCGGGGTATTCCGGCAGTTTCCATTGATCGGGCATTGCGTATCGTTGCCGTCACTGTTTACTTTTCCTCCCCAGCCGCAGCCGTCTATATGGTAGTTCGCGTAATACTGGCCTGTATTC
>JAPUIP010000889.1 GCA_027296925.1 Candidatus Poribacteria bacterium
GACAATCTGTGCCTGTGTTGGACCGTTCACAGGTCCCTCAACATCGTCAACGCTTGTTTTTGTAACGGCGTATATGCGTCCGTCGGTCCCCCGGGCGAGATTGATGTGATCGTCGGCGACATATCCGCCCCGTGCGACGAGTTCGGCGCGTTCCCATGTCTCCTTTGGCGCACCGTCGCGGTGTACGCGGAAATGAAGGGATTGCGTATTCTGGTTTGACCAAAACACGCCAATCTGACCCTCGAAGGCGATGATTGAACCGATATCATCATCTTTGAGTCCTTCCGCGATTTTAACCCCGTCGACATCCCAGACGAGATAGTCATTGGCGTTTGAGCAGACTGCCTTGACCTTTCCAGCGTGCTCAAATGTGAGCCATGACACACTGTTGCTATCTCTTGCGATCACGAGCGTTTCGTGTCCGGTAGGCAGATTCAACCTGACGGGAAATCCGGGGATAAGGTGATAACGTCGCAAATTGGACTGATAGATGTATTTGTACAGACGGGGCGCAACCGCTTCCCACTCCAGTACGAACAGCGTATCCCCTTGGCTGAGCACATCCGCTCGAGTGGGCAGGGCTGGATAAATGAGCGCATCGGGAAAGGTTTGCCGCCGCCACATCCCATCTGCGAACCTGTAGAAAAAGCTCCCTTCCGCGCCGTCAAATAAGACAGACCACCACGATCCATCGTGATACCAGCATTTGGACTGCGGTTTGTCCGCCGTTGCCCCGCTTCCCACTGGAAATCCTACTTGAGCACATAGGGACGACGGGAGCAATGTTCCTAGAACGAGCACCCAACTCATCCAGCCAAATAGATTCGGTTTTGTACTTCGATTCGCTGAAGCTTGCATTCCCAAACTGTCTTTATCTTCCCGCGTTTGTGAACCTCAAATCAGAATCAGACCAGGGGTCCTTGATAAACAATGATGTCACCTATCGCTCGGTCGGTGACTTCGCATCATCATTGTGTTTTGCGATTGTACGTGACACGAACAATCACTTTCTTCTTTTCCCTGTAACCGCTACATATTGAATTCCAATTTGAGATCCAACCGAGCGTAATAAGGAGAAACGATGTCAAAAGCGCATAACCCTTGTCGTTGCCCATGGGTTGACCTGAGTAAACCGGATTACGTCGATTACCACGACCGAGAGTGGGGTGTTCCTATCCACGATGACCGAATTCTGTTCGAATTCCTCACACTCGAGTCTGCACAGGCAGGACTTTCTTGGTATACCGTCCTGCGAAAGCGCGAAAATTACCGTGTCGCCTTTGACGACTTTGACCCAGAGAAAGTTGCACGATACGATGAGAAACGGGTTGAATTGCTTTTGGGGAATCCGGGGATTATTCGCAACCGATTAAAAGTCCGCGCAGCCATCAACAACGCACAACGGTTTTTGGAAATCCAGGCGGAATTCGACAGCTTCAACGCTTATATCTGGCGGTTCGTCGATGGCAAACCGATTATCAATGCATTCACAACGCTGGACGATTGCCCCCCAACCACCACCGAATCCGACGCATTGAGCAAAGACCTTAAACAGTGGGGATTCAAGTTCGTCGGCTCAACGATCTGCTATGCATATATGCAAGCCACCGGACTGGTCAATGACCACACCGTGTCCTGCTTTCGACGACAGGAAATTATCGATGAACACGCTTGAAATCAGGAAAATCCAATGATGGGATTGATGAACGGTTACGAAAAATCAACTTCTAAACTAAAATGGAGTTGATGTCGGGTAATCGCGGCCAGATGTACCGTTCCATCATATAGTTTTCTGGTTTTCCAGATGGCAAAATTCACCAGCCGAGCATCGCCGTTTCTCGCCGTGGATCGGCCCCGCCTTGATAAACGCCACAAGCCGCGTTAACGAGGATCGGGGCAAAGCCGTTGATGATGCCCCATGCTCCTGTGATTTCGACAAGATGCCCTTTATTTTTCAGCCGGGCAGCTACCTCTGGAGAAATACGCCCTTCGAGGACCAGTCGGTTAGGCGCAACGCCATGCGGCCAGGGCGATTGGGGAAAGCTTAAGCTACAAAACCGGGGCGCGGCGACCGCCTCCTGGACGTTCAGTTGGAAATCCACGATGTTGGTAAAGACCTGTAGGCTACTTTGCGCCTGGCTGTCTCCACCGGGTGTTCCCAGGGTCATCAACGGGTGACCCTCCTTCAACACAATAAAGGTGCAAGGCGTGGTACGGGGACGCTTTCGAGGGGCAAGAGCATTGGGAGTGTCGGGCGCGAGCCAGAAGTAGCAACCCCGGCAGTTGATCATGATACCTGTGTCGCCCAGGACCATTCCTTGCGACAGGCCGGCGAATGTGCTGGGAGTGGCTGACACCATGTTGCCAAAAACGTCTACCACAGCCAGGTGGGTGGTGCCGTCCGGGTCGCTGGGCGGATGAAGTGTCAGAGAGCGTTCGGAAGCCGGTTGACCATCGGCAACCGCCTGCATACCGCGCGGATCGCCTGGCGGGTAAGTTGCCTGCGCCGTATCAGTATTCAATATGCTACGGCGTAAAGCAGCGTAGC
>JAPUIP010000089.1 GCA_027296925.1 Candidatus Poribacteria bacterium
TCGCCACGAGTAGGGGCGCCGCACCCTGCGCCCGATGTCGAAATTCCTCTAAAATCAACGAGATAGATTTCAAAGTTGCCCTCCCGATTGGACACAAACGCCAGCGTCGTCCCGTCGGGAGACCAGATTGGCATCCACTCATCGGCGAAATCATTGGTGAGGTTGACAGGTTGGCTGCCGTCTCCATCCATCAGGTAGATTTCAAAGTTGCCTTCCCGATCGGACGAAAACGTCAGTTTAGATCCATTGGGGGACCAAGTTGGATACTGGTCCTCGGCCGGATGGTTGGTGACGTTGAGGGGCTGGCTGCCGTCCGCGTTCATCACGTAGATTTCGGGGTTTCTATCCCGCTGGGACACAAACGCGATCTTTGCGCCGTCGGGAGACCAGCGGGGCGTGTGATCTTTATCCGGGTGATTGGTGAGGTTGCTGAGTCCGCTGCCGTCCGCGTTCATCACGTAAATGTCATCGTTCCCATTCCGATCGGACACAAAGGCGATCTGCCTTCCATCCGGCGACCAGCAAGGAGCGCCCTCGACTCCCCGGTGGTAGGTGAGTCTGACAGTGTCAGTTCCATCCGCATTCATCACATAGATATTATAGTTGCCACCCCGATTGGACACAAACGCAATCTTCTTCCCATCTGGAGATGGTGCAGGGAAAGCATCTACTTTCGGGTGATTGGTGAGGTTGACGAGGTTCGTTCCATGCGTATCTGTTGCGTAGATCTCATAGTTCGCATGGCGATTGGAGTGAAAGAGAATCTTCACTTCGTCCAGATGCGCCTGAGTGGACGCTTGACTCAAGATGAGTAAACTGGCAACCCCCAGGATCAGGCGCATTACCAGCGTAAAAAGGCGCGGCTCTTGACTGTCTTCGATATAGCGAATTGCTTGAGTGTTCAGGTATCTCATTCTCCTTTTGAGTGATTTGGCTGTCATGCTGTCGAGTTGCTTCTCAAACGTCACGGATAGTTATATCAAAGGGTGTGCCAACTTTGAAAAGCAGAACGCAATCGCCCTTCAGCCCTTGCTACATAAGGGTTCTGGGGCAATCTATGAGTTGGAGTTGGGCGGATGGGGCGTTGTAGCATTTCGACCCAGGCTGGGGTGTTTCGACCCAAATTGGGGCGTTTGGATACAATTGGCGAGAAAGAAACGCGGGAAACGCTTCGTAGAATGAGAAACTGAAAAAACAAAAAGAGTGGATGTGCGGCGCCGCAAAGCCGGCGAGGCAGTCTCGCCCGGAGAACAAGCATGGGCGACTTCTGGATTTGCCGGTGTGCGGGCACGAAAAAAAGCACCGAAACGAATCCCGATGCTTTTGGCGCGTATCAATTTATGTTGAGAGAGGTCAGGTGATGCCTGGCTGTGACAGAAAGTCTATGTAAACCATCTTCTTGGCCATTACATCAAAAAATCAACAGATCGAACACTATCAGATCACTGGGCCCCGCGCTCAATCCCCGGTATCCGTCAAGGCGGCGCCGAAGGGCAATATCGGAATGAACGCATCTCCCGCGTCCGCTCCGACGATATGCGGTCCTTTATTGGCGGTGGCGATATAGAGGATCTGCTTGCCGTCCGAATTGGTATTCCCCAGGGCACCGGCGACAAATCCGGTTTTGGAGGCATTATTGACTTCATAGCAAAAACGAACATCCGCCGATAGGCTAAACCCGATTTGTGTAAACCCTCCCGTCGCGCCTCCTAAATCCGTCCACGTCACGGCATTATGTCCAAATGTCGCCAAATCTGCGACCGGACGCGGAGATACCGGACAATCAATGTATGTTCCGGTCGCCCATTTGTAGTTCTGTTGAAACATCTTAATGCCGTTGAGGGTTGTGTTCGCCTCGGAGGCTTTGGAGCTCGCTTGGAATTTCAGATAAATAGGAATTCCGAGCCCTGCCAACAGAACCACAATAGCGACAGCGATAAGTAATTCTAGAAGGGTCATCCCGCTTTCATTTCGAGCAGACCGTGTAAGCATTTTTCTGCCTCCTTTGAGTCGGTTCCTCCTTCGTCCCCATTCTTGTTCTGTGCATACGAGCCCGTGGGACACATGAGAAATTCTTCATCAATCCCCTATGGCGCAGATCTTTGGGGCCGGGCGAAACCGTTGTCGGCTCACGATGAGCAAAAGAGATGCCAATCCACAGATCCAGATTTGGCGCGGGATGACCACGATTTTGTCGCAATACATGTCGAAATTTCCAACATTCCCGTGTAGCGGATTCCGACATGCCGAATTGAGACGGATGGGACGGAATATGCACAAACTTCTGTCTGGGCACTTATCTGATTTTTATTGGTTGTCGTCGGATCACCGGCGGGTGGACTTGATCGCTGACGCGCACTTCAACCGTAACGCGAGTGCCCGCAACTGCCTTCCAGGCCACAGTGGGTTTGTTGCCTAAGAAGACTTTGTCTGTTTGCCCGGGGACGGTCAATGCCCAGGAGTAGGTCAATGTGTCGCCGTCGGCGTCATGCGCGATGACGTGGAGGTGATACCGATCATTGTCCGAAACCATCCCAGGGACAATGAACTGGTCAATGACAGGGGGCTCGTTGAACTGGTAGACGACGGACGACTCGTTGAATTCAGGGAATGGGTTATGGAATTCGACGGGGGGTGGGAGGGGGACCTCCGGTGCCGTTGGCAAAGATTCACCGTCGCCACAACCGATAAATGCCATCAGCATCAGCGTGAAGCAAACTATCTCAAACGCGGTGTGTAGATTCCTTACCATTTTTGGTTTCTCCTTTTAAAGCTGGGGTGTGCCTATCGCAGATCAGATTGAGATCGCGAAACGATATGATTGATGACCGGTGAATCCGTCGGGTTGAAAATCACGTCCAGTTCCTGCCAAAAGGGATGATGCCGTGACTCCCGTAGGGAATCTATTTCGGAGTCAGCCATTGCCGTGGACGCTTGGGGCGGGTGAAGGGCGAAGTCAATGGAAAATCCTGTGGGTGCCAGCCCTATACTGAGAATAGCGGTGCTCATTGTCAAAACTGCGATGGTAATTGCAAAAGCTACAGCAAGTTTTTGGATCGAAATGCTCAAACTCATCTTCATTGTGGATTCCTCCTGTTCTCAATTACTCTCCAAAGTGCCTCAACGAGCAAAGTCCCCGACGGCACCCTTCGGTTTCAGGTGCTGTTGAGGACTCGATGCTCGGAGTTCATCGTTACCTTACTGGCGGCGCTTAATCATTCCCCATTGGGTTAACAGCCGCCCTTCCGACGAAACGGCACGTAGCGCGACGGGCAACCACGCCGGCGACACATCGATACTATGGCCGTCGGTCAAGCTTACTAAAGCACCGCCGTCGGCGTCCATCGTGTAGATGGTTGCATGGTACCGATCGTAATGGGCGACAAAGGCAAGCTGCGTTCCGTCCGGCGACCATGCGGGAAAACTCTCTTCAGCCTTAAACTTCGTGAGATTGGCACGGTGGATGCCCTCATCGTCCATGATGTAGACGCGGTTAATGCCATGTCGATTGGACACAAATGCAATCCGACTCCCGTCCGGCGACCAGCTTGGGGACGAGTCCCCGTCCGGATGGTTGGTGAGGTTGACAGGGGCACTTCCGTCTGCATTCATCTTGTAGATTTCAAAGTTTCCATCCCGATTCGAGTGAAAGGCAATCTGCCCTCCATCCGGCGACCAGCTTGCCATCCGGTCCTTTGCTGGATGGTTGGTGAGGTTGACCTGGTTGCGGCCGTCTGCGTCCATCACGTAGATGTCGAAAATTCCAGTCCGATCCGATTCAAATGCAATCTGTCTCCCGTTGGGCGACCAGCGAGGCGATGTGTCGAAACCGGGCTGGTTGGTGATTCGAGTAATGTTGGTGCCGTTGGCATTCATCACATAGATTTCAAAATCGCCATCGCGCGTGGATACAAAGGCGATCCGCTTTCCGTCTGGAGATGCAGATGGAAACGCATCCACTGCCGGGTGGTTGGTCAGATTGATGGGGTCGCTGCCATCACGGGTAACGGTGAAGATGTCAAGGTTGTCATCGCGGGTGGAATGAAAGGCAATCCTCATGCCTTCCATTTGTGCCGGGGCCTCGCCCTGGCTGACGGTGATCCAGCAGACCGCTGCTAGAATCAGGCTGATGATGTGGGTTAACGGATTTGGCTTCTCGCTTCGATTCATCATAAGTGTGGCTTGAGTTTTCATGCTTCTCGTTCTCCTCTTCGTGGTTTGGATTGGGTTGTTTGTCAGTGCTTCTCAAACGTCACGGGGAGTTATATCAAAGGGCGTGCCAATTCTGAGAAAAGCAGAAAAAATGCCGAAAACCCTTGCGGCATCAAGGTTCTGAAGTCATCCGCAAATTGGGAGAGCAAGAATCGATCGTTGTGGCGTTTCGACCCAGGTTGGGGTGTTACGACCCAGATTGGGTCGTTTGGGTACAATCGCAGCACAAGAAACAGTAGAAATCGTGGGAAGAGAGAGGAAAGGGGAGGAGTATGTGGTTCGAGAAGTTCGGGGCAAAGGGGTAAATTCTGAGAAGTTTCTGAACAGAAACAGGTGCCCGAACCTTGAAAAGGTAGGGCTAATTATTGTCATCTTGAGCCCTTCGCAAGCTCAGAGCCTGCCTTGAGCCTGCCGAAGGGATAAATTCCGCGAAAGATCTTTGTGGTTGTCTTCCAGAAGATTCTTCGCTTCCGCTCAGAATGACAGGTCGTGGGCGTTTCGGCTAAATCGCCAAGCATTAAATGACCCTACGCTCCACGCATTTTATACATCGTCCTGTTCCAGCTTTCGGTAAATGCGCTTGCGGCTGATGCCTAGCAAGCGGGCCGCTTCCGAGATGTTTCCGTCGACTTGTGCGAGTGCTCGTCGGATCAGATAGGCCTCTGCCTCGTTCAGGTTAATCGGAATCTCAGAAGTGTCCGTCTCCGAGATGGAGACTGGTATCGATGGGGACAGGGAGGGCGTCGTAGAAATGAAGTGCAAATGTTCCGGATAAATATCTTGACCATCGCTTTCAATGAGGGCGCGCACGATGATATTCTTCAACTCTCGGACGTTCCCCAGAAAGGTGTGGGCCGCCAAAGCGCTGAGGGCTTCTTGGCTTAGAGCATCGGTTTTTCCAGCTCCATTTCTGTGGAGAACAGATGCAGAAAGTGTTCGGCAAGGAGTGGAATATCCTCGGGGCGTTCGCGGAGTGGGGGGATGGGGACGGGGAACTCCGCGAGGCGGAAGTAGAGATCGCTGCGAAATAACCCCTCGGCAATCTTTGCTTCGAGATCGGTGTTGGTAGCCGCCAGGATGCGGACATCGACTTGCTTTGAGCGTGTTCCACCGACCGGGGTCACGATGCCGTCTTCCAGCACGCGCAGGAGTTTGGCTTGCAACTCAAGCGGCATATCCCCGATTTCATCGAGAAACAGAGTTCCGCCATCGGCGAGCTCGAAATGCCCTTTCCGATCCGTGTTGGCTCCCGTGAACGCCCCTCTGATATGGCCGAAAAACTCCGACTCGGCGAGATCTCTGGGGACTGCCGAGCAGTTGACGGGAATGAACGGACGTTTGGCTCTCGGTCCGCCAAAATGGATGGCGCGAGCGATCAGCTCTTTGCCGGTCCCGCTTTCACCGGTGATCAAGACACTCACGGTTCCGGTTGTCTGGAGTCGGCTGATGTCCTTCAGAATCTTGGCAATGGTCTGGCTTTTCCCAACAAAGCCAGCAATGCCCCAGCGTTCCGCCTCCCGTTGGGAAATCAGAGAGAGCCGTTCATCCGCTGTCTGACGAGCATCTTCCGCCTGCTTCCGCCTGCCAATTTCCTGTTGGAGTGCTCGGTTGGCCCCCGCCAGTTCAATACTGGTTTGCAGGAACACTTTGGTGAGCCGATTAATTTTTAGGTGCGTATCGACACGGATGAGGACTTCCTCTTTCTCAAAGGGCTTGGTGATATAATCGACGCCGCCGATCCGAAACCCCTCGACCAAGCTTTCCGTTTTGTTCTTCGCGGTAATAAAAATGACGGGGATATCCGCTGTGGATTC
>JAPUIP010000890.1 GCA_027296925.1 Candidatus Poribacteria bacterium
GTGCCATTCGCAAAATGGTGATTCTCAAGTGATGCTGTGCGAATGAAATTTGATTTCTCGGAACAAGACGTTCATGATGACCCAAACTTTTCGGACACACACTCCCGAAGAAACGCATGAAGTTGGCGAGGAGATTGGACGGCAACTTCAATCCGGTGATGTCGTCGCGCTCATCGGCGATCTCGGGGTGGGCAAAACCTGCCTGACGCAAGGCATCGCTCGCGGTGTTGGCCTCGATCCGGATCAGGTCGTCAATAGCCCGTCCTACATCCTGATTAACGAGTATGCAGGAAGAACGCCGATCTATCATATCGACCTCTATCGGCTCCAACGGCTGGAAGAAATCGTAGACCTCGGTCTCGAAGAGTATTTGGAAGGCGATGGCATCTGCGTCATCGAATGGGCGGATCGAATGGAGAAACTGCTTCCTGAAAACTACATCCAGATCCGTATGGCCGGGGAAGATGAGTTCACGCGCACAATCGAGGTGCGTGCAGTGGGTTCAAGGTAGGAATCTGCACCGAGTCTGTCATTCTGAGCGCAAGTCTCTAGCCCTTCGAGTCTCAGGAACTTGCCCCATCTGAGGGCAAGTTCCTGAGCTTGTCGATGGGCTCAAGATGACAGCAATCCGGTCAGTTTACGGAAACGAAAGCAGCGATAGTAGGGATAACGCACACATTGGCCGACCATCGATGCTTTTTTATGTTTAACGTCCTCCGTTAAAAGAAGAACGGATTCGACCACGCCTTCTTGCCCGCCTCATCGGTAATCTCGACACGAGTGTACTTTGTGCCGCTCGGCACCTCATACTCCGCTTCGGTCAGAAGCTCTCCTTCGGGAGCGACGATGCGCCGACCTCGGCTACGCTGTCCTTTGAAAACGATTGACTGCGCCGGTGAACACTGGACGGTGACCCGTTTTTTCTGATCCGCGTCCTCCACCAGAGTCAAATCGGTAATTTCAGGGCCGAGCGTCGAATAGAAAGCGCCTGTGCGAAACGCATCCATAATCGCATCAGTGGTCAGCTCGGGCGCCTTCACCATGACCCAGCCGTGAAAACAGTCATGCTCGGTGCCGTGCGCATCGTCCGCCGCGATACCGAAAACCGGGCCGCCCCTGTCCAACAGATCATCCCAGGCAGATTCGGAGAACCCCTTGCCGATGCCCATGCAGGTGTCGTTATAGACCTCCAGCGCAAAGTAATCACGCAACGGCAGATAGTCCAGCAGCGTGTGCCCACACCAGTAGGGATGGCAAAGCACCGCCTCGCCGCCCTGCCGCTTAATCTCTGCGATGACGGCGTTGGGGTGTAACTCGGCGCAGTTGATGCGCTCGTGGATGTTGATCGCCACAATATGGTATGTGTCGCCGCCGTAAGGGTTATTGGGGTGGACTTCGCTCCCGGAGATGGCCAGGAAACCATCCTCGCTATAGTTGGAAGTATCGTTGACTTTGCGGTGGTCGGTCAGCACTAAAAAATCGTAGCCCGCCTCGCGGTAAGCCGCAAAGCGGTCCGCAATCGGCAGCCTTCCGTCGGACTCGGTGCTGTGGCTATGCGTGTTGCCACGATACCATTGCCCCGGCTGTTTGAACGGATTAACGTTTGACATGAAAACCTCCTCGGTTATCTCTACAGTCTATAAGTGGTTCCCATTCTAGCACACCTTCTCAAAAATGAAAAGAAAAAATCCCCGATCAGAAATTCTCCGATCGAAATCTGGCCGAGCAAAAAAAAGATTTACGATTTGCCTGTGCTCGTGTACAATATTATAACCTGTACGAATGGCGTTCATTTGCGGTCCAGAGGAAAATGATGAAGACGATTATCATCGGTGCGGGCCGGGGCGGGCGACTCATGCCCCTGACTGAGGATACACCGAAATGTTTCGCTGAGATTAAGGGAAAGCGCATTCTCGATTGGATTGTCGACGCCTGGAGTGCTGCGAACGTTACAGATATTGTTTTTATCGGCGGCTATCAGATCCAAAGTATCCGGGAAGACCATTCCCCCTTCCGCTTTTATCATAACACCGACTGGCAGAATAATAACATTCTCGCATCACTTTTTTGCGCCGGCACCGAAATCAACGCGCCTTTTGCGTGCACGTATGCGGATATTATCTATCGCCCGTGGGTGACGCAACAGTTGGTGGCGAGTCCTTACGACATTACCCTTGTCGTTGATACAGCGTGGCGGGAACGTTACGCCGCGCGCACAATGCACCCCGAAGATGATGGCGAAAAGGTCCTCGGAACGGGAGCGCGCGTCACACGAATTAGCCGGGATATTGACCCGGCAGCCGCGCACGGTGAGTATATCGGGGTAGCGAAGTTCAGCCAACGCGGGGCAGACATCCTGCGAGAACACTATCACCGCGTTTGTCTTGAATACGACGGCATGCCCTTTCAAGGGGCGGCCTCAGTGAAAAAAGCGTACCTCATCCAGATTTTTCAAGAGATGATCGAGCACGGGGTGGAGATTCACAAAGTGGATATTGCCGGCGGTTACTATGAGATTGACACCACGCAAGATTATGAGATTGCGAACGAAGTCTGGTAAGACGATTAAGCCCGAAGAACAATGAAAGAATGACCTCATGTTTCCAATCCGCGATAGCGTGCGTTCCGGCAGTTTCCCCGTTGTCAACTGGCTCATCATCGCTGTCAATGCCATCATCTTTACGTTTGAGGCGTCACTTCCTTCGGAGCAACTGCATCAATTGATTCAAGTCCTTGGGTTGACGCCACGATATTTCATTCGCAATTGGGGACTGGAGTCGATTACCATCTTTACCTCGATGTTCCTGCATGGAGGCTGGTTCCACCTCATTAGCAATATGTGGGCGCTCTACATCTTTGGGGATAATATTGAGGATCGGACCGGACATTTCCGCTATCTCGCATTTTATCTGCTGTGTGGTATTGCCGCTGGACTGACTCAGGTTTTCGTTGCGACGGATTCAGGCGTTCCGATGGTGGGTGCCAGCGGTGCCATTTCCGGCATATCGGGCGCCTATATTCTCCTATTTCCCCGTGCGCGCATCGTCACATTGATTCCGTTCTTCTTTTTGCCCTGGTTTATCGAAATCCCCGCTTTGATCTATATTGGATTTTGGTTTCTGTCCCAACTGTTCAACGGTCTATTTGTACTCACCGTCGTTGGAATTGTTGGCACCTATGGCGGGGTGGCCTGGTGGGCGCACATTGGCGGCTTCGTCGCCGGTTTCCTCCTCATCCAGTTCTTTAAGCGACGACGCATCGACTATGACCGGTATTCCGATAGATATTGGTCCTGAGGCAATCAATGGGTGAGTAACATCTGGTCTTGATTTTGTCACATTCGATTTTCAGTTTCAGGAAAAGGAGTCGCGATGCAAATTCTTAATCTCGAATCCGGTACGCCCTTTCAGATGGGGAAAGGGAAAAACTGGCGGGTCGTGCATCCGGACATGGGGGCGAAGCAGATTACGCTCAACCACGGTCTACACGCCCCTGGACAGGAATTCACGCAGCATATTCATGACGCGTCCGAAGACATGATTGTCGTACTTGAAGGGGGAGGCGCCGTTCGTCAAGGAGATGTGTATACGCCAATTACGGCAGGGGACGGAATCTTTGTGCCGGCGGGCGAAGTGCATGGCACGGTCAACATCACGGATAAGCAAGCGCGGCTTATCAGCTTTCAGGCGCCGCCAGACATGGCACTGTACCGCGGCGAACGCGACCGGCCGGACGAAGCGCCAAAGCCGGCACCCGGCCACAGAAGCAGTGTGCAAGTGATTCAGATGTCCACAGGAAGTCCGGTGTTCGGTAAACCGGGGGATTGGCGGTGTATCGCTTCCCCGCAGAGGGGAAGTCAACACCTCGCGCTGGATCGGGTTCAACTCGATGTTGGCGAGGGGTTTACGCATGAACCGCTGCGCACGGAATCGGTTTATGTGCTGACCGCCGGTCGAGCCGAAGTGAAGGCGAATGGACAGACATGGACACTCGGTGCAAGAGATGTAATTTTTCTCAAGCCAGAAGAGACGTTTGCGTTATCGCAGGTTGGCAACGAAACCGCCACACTGCTTCACTGTTGGGCACTGGAGAAGTAGGTATTAGGGGTTCGATTCTTCCTAATACATTCGCATTAAGTTAAGAGGAAAACGAAGATTTGACACGGGTTTTCGACGCAGAGCGTCCTTAACTTAATGCGCATGGGGGGTTTGATTATTCCTAATACCGCACACCACTTCACCCCTCATGCTTCACCTTTCAACTATAGAATTGCTAATCGTCAATTTCAGATGGAGGAGTATCGCGTATGCGAGGAGAAGCTGGTGAGCTCGCTGTCATTCGACAAGGCAGCCAGGTCATAGCGAAAAATAACCTATTCCAGGTCAATTTCAACCTTTCAAAAGGCACCTGGACCTACACGGATCGAGCGGGTTATCAGATTATTCAGAATGCATATACAAAGGTTGTTCTAAGCGATGGAACGGTTCTGACAACACTGGACTCGGGCACTTCCGAATTTATGACAGATCCGATCACGGAAGATGAATTCGGCATCCACCAACCAATCACATTTTCTCACCAGGCGGAAGGTCATGGGCTACGGCTGCATCTCTACTTGAATTGCTATCACAAAAAGCCCTATGTGATTTTAACTGTCGGCGTTGAAAACTTAAGTGGAGCACCAATTGGATTAGAGCAGGTCACCTTAATTGATGTTTCTCCCCACCGCGGCAAATCCCAGGGTGTCGTTGATTTAGGAGGGGTTCCGTCCGGCTATCATGTGTTTCTGAACATGAATACGCCAGTTTCGCATGGGGTCAGAGAGATTTACGACGGTTTTCGCGTTAATCTTGAGTCTTCCACAGAGTCCTGTTACGATGGTGTTCTCTACGATACGGAAAGCAAGCGATCTCTTGTTTTCGGGTTTTTGAGTTTCCAAAAATGGTGGTCTGCGATCCAGGTCGGATACGATGCCCAAACGCAATCGGGCAAAGCGGAACAGCACGGAATAAACCACTGGGCGCTTTATCATAAGTGTGAGAACCATCGCTGCCCTCCGGGGGAGGAGGTCCGCTCTGCGCCTGTTTACCTGAACTTTGCAAATCCGGTCGCGGAGTCATATCAACTCTACACAGAACTGGTTGCGAAGCGCATGAAGGCAAAGCCGCTAGATCGCGTGTTCTCAGGTTGGCGTGCGTTTGCGAACCGTCAGGAACCAATCAGTGCCGAGCGGGTCGCTCAGCAGATTGACCAGATTGCCAAAAATCCATCATATTATCCATTGATTCCCGGCGGGTTCGAATATATCCAGATTGAAAATGACTGGGAACAATCCGTGGGCAGTTATGAAGTCAATCGACAACATTTTCCGGATGGCATGAAATCGGTTGTGGATGGCATCCATTCAAAGGGGCTAAAAGCGGGGATTCGATTCACGCCGTTTTGCGTAGACATCACATCTGAGTTGCTGCAAACGCATCCGGAGTATTTCCTACAAGAACCCCATGAAAAGAAGCCTGCTATCCTTGTCTTACCCGAAGACAGCGGAGTAGAGGTTGCTTTGCTTGATGTTTCCCATCCGGGCGCACAGGCGCACCTGCGTGAGCGAGTTCAACAACTCACCGATGAGTGGGGATATGATCTGATCAAAGCGGATCTGTTCGCTTATGCCATTGGACCGATGGCAGATGTGGAAAACTTTGTGTGGCACGACCAATCGCTGACCAGTGTTGAACTCTACCGTCTTGGCGTTCAGTTGTTGAATCAGATGGTTCAAGAGAGCAAAAGCGAGGTCATCCTTGGGGCGTACAATACGTGCAATGGACCAAGCATCGGAGGCTTTTCGCTGAATGAAGTGCTTTCGGGTTACGGAGGCTACATTGGAGAAGGACTTTGGAATGAACGCCATGGGATTAAGCAGATCGCCAATGCTTGTGCCGCGCATCTCCCCATGCATGGCACCGCGTGGACCAATGAGTTAGGTACGCTGGTCATCGATGAACCCCGCCCGTTGAACGAAGCGCTTGTCGCAATTACAATTGCGGCACTCAGCGGAAGCATTGTCACTTGTGGCGACGACCTCACGTCGATCAAGCCGGGGCGGGCAGCGTTGCTTTCTAAAATCTTGCCACTTGTCGGAAAGGCTGCCATGCCTGCGGATCTCTACGAAAACACCTTTCCTCAGATCTGGAACCTGCGGGTGAGCTCACCCGATGAGTCGTGGAACGTTGTTGGCGTGTTCAATTGGAGTGATCAGATGGAGGAGGTCGATTTCTCTTTGGAGTCGCTTGGGTTGGATCGATCGAAATACTACCTAGTGCACGATTTTTGGGACCGTCAATTCCTCGGCGTCGTTCGAGATCGATTAACGTTGTTTGATGTCCCATCGCGTTCGGTGAAGCTCGTATGTCTTCGCGCGGAAAAGGACGTTCCTCAACTGCTTGCGACGGACATTCACTTCACGCAGGGGAGTGTGGAGGTTCAGTCCGCAGGTTGGGATCGGCACAGCCAAAGTTTTTTGGCGGTCTGCAAACCGCCCCGGCACAGTAAGGGAACGTTGTTCCTCCATGTCCCCGAAGGTTATGTACCCGCTACAACCGCGTGCTACGGTTCTAACTATCACTTTCATTGGAAAAAACCGATCTATGAACTTGAGTTTAGTCCAACCGCCGATCTCGTGCACGTCAGCGTTCAGTTTGCTAGGACATCAGGATAGATGCGTCTCATATAGAATCGCAG
>JAPUIP010000891.1 GCA_027296925.1 Candidatus Poribacteria bacterium
TTCAAACAGCAGCGCAGGACCGCCTTCCTTACTTACCCGATCCGTGATCTGCGTAATCTCAAGGTCTGGAGACACTTTGGCTTTGATCCGCTTGAGTTCACCGGCGTGCTCTAACGCTTTGACAAAATCACTGAGACTCGAATATGCCATGTTATTTCTTCTCCTGGTCTTCACCACGTGGTTCGATGAGACGCATCATACACAATTGGCTGTCGTATCAAACAGACAGATAGTCAATGATATTGGTCACGTGCATCACAAACTCAGCGGTGATCTCGATTTTATCCGCCACGGAAGGGTTGGGCGTCCAAAACTTTGTGTTTTCCCAGTGTCCGTCACCGAATTGATGCGCGACAAACCAATCGCCCAGACGAACCGTCCAATCCCGATAACACCGTTCCCGTGTAGCCACGTACAACAGCCCCGACCCCCATCCCGACTTACAGGTTTGCATGGATTGGAACTGACATTCGTCGGTGGTCATGGAGAAATCCTGGTACTTACGCGCCAAATCCAACCAATCCTTTTCGCTGGTCGCTATGTAGAGCTGAGTCAGAAATGCCGCCGCGATGCCGCCGTTGAAATGGTGCTGCCACGGCTCGTCCTTCCGGGTGACATAGAGTGCCGCTTGATCCGAGGGATACTCTGTAACCAGCCCGACCGCAGGACTGTAGACCGCGTACAGTTTATGCGCGACATCCGGCTGCAACGCCCACAGCCGCTTGAGCCATTCACCCGCTTTTTTGGCGGCATCAACCTGACCGACCAAGAGCAGCGTCATGCCGCCCTGACAGGCGGGAAAGAGTTCCTGTTCGCTAGTCGCCGTCATGTCTTGGCGATTCTTGTGAAATCCGCCGGATTCGGAGTCTTGCCAGGTCAGCAAGCGTTGCGCGCCTCGATAGACGATGTCATACCGCTGCAATAGGGTCGCCCCGACGATGAGGCAAGCCAGCGGGTAACTTCCGTAGCGATCTGCAAACGTGCCTTGCGGTGACATTCCCTCAAAAGCCCCCGCTGGCGAGAACATGTGATGGCGAATCCAATCCAATACCCGACTGGCGGCTGTGACTTCACCGATCCGGGCCAACGCCCACGGAACACGATAGTAGTATAGACGGTCCTGTACCGGACCGATGGAACCATCCGGGTTCATAAAATTCAGCAACCAATCGGCGCCTTTACGGCACGCCTCACGGTATGTCACCAGCTTCTTTTCGACATCATATCCCGTCATATTGAACGCCTCACGAAAAGGGGGGTTGATTTTCATTCCACCGGATCCAATCAGCTTTCTGTCCCATACACTTTTACTGGTACAGTTGTTTATTATATCACAGATTGCGAATCATTCCAACGGTGATATGAACCGTCGCAAATTGCGAGAATTATGTTGAATTGCGGCTGAAAAATTGGTAAGATAGCGCATGGTGGCGTCTGAATGGATGAACATGCAGGAAATCGATGAAAATGCCAGTTGCACGAACTGCCCCTGTAAATGCGGGGCAGAGAGATTTCGGAAAAATAAAAAGCGAGAGCGCTTCGGATGCGATCTGCTACGCTTGGGTCTGGCTGAAAAAGGGTGAAAAAATGGGATTGACTAAGGTGACTACGAAACTGACAAGCCTTGAGGCCTCTCAAGGCAGCTACGAGGAGATCTTTCTCGTCGACACGGGGGCAACCGATTCACTCGCACCTTCAGATGAACTGGAAAAGATTGGCGTACGTCAAGAAGGCAAGATGACTTATGAACGGGCTGATGGTACGGTAAAAGAGTATCCCTTTGGCCTCGTCCGAATTGAATTTATGGGAGAAATCACAGCCGGCCGGGTCGTATTTGGCGACCCGGGTACCGAGCCGTTATTGGGGGTGACGGCCCTTGAATCTGTCGGCATAATGGTTGATCCCGCAAACAAAATCCTCAGAAGGTTACCTGCAATTCCTCTGAAATGAGTATCCGGGATAGAAGGGAAAAGCTTCAATCAGTTCGATTTAAAAAGGCATGAAGCAGCAAAGTACAAATTTATCTGACTCACGAAAGGGGAAAAATCAATGAACCAAACATTTCGCGTGGGAGTGACCCGCGACTTTCTCAAGCCGGATGGCACACTCGGCTTTGGCGACGTCGGCTTAAGTTTACTGGAGGAAGCGCCGGGCGTCGAATGGGAGTTCCTGGCGGAGAACACGCCAACGTTGCACGCCGATCAGGTGCAGGAGTACGATGCACTGCTGGTGCTGGCGCCGTCGGTGACGGCTGATACACTGAAGGGCGCAGACCACCTGTCAATTCTGGCACGGTTCGGCGTGGGCTACGATAGCGTGGACGTAGAAGCCTGCACGGACAGCGGGGTTCTGTTGACCATCACCCCCGACGGCGTGCGACGACCTGTAGCGGCTTCAGTCATGACCTTCATCCTGGCGCTCAGTCATAAGTTGCTGATCAAAGATCGTCTCACCCGCGCCGGGCGATGGAGCGAAAAAATGGACTATATGGGGATGGGGGTCACCGGGCGTACCCTCGGCGTGGTCGGCATGGGCAATATCGGGCGCGAGGTTTTCACGCTCGCGAAGCCATTTGGGATGCATCACCTGACCTACGAGCCCTACGTAAACGCCGCCGATGTGGCTGCGGCGGGAGTGGAATTGGTTTCTCTAGACGAACTGCTCCGGAGGTCGGACTTCGTCTGCATCTGCTGCGCTCTAACGCCAGAGACCCATCATCTGATTAACGCCGAGCGGCTTGCGCTTATGAAGGAGACCGCTTACCTGATCAACGCAGCGCGCGGTCCCATCGTCGATCAAGCAGCGCTGACCGATGCGTTGCGAGAACGGCGCATCCAGGGGGCTGGATTGGATGTGTTCGAGCAGGAGCCGGTCGATCCGAACGATCCAATCTTGACATTGGACAACGTCATCGTCACACCACACGGTATCTGTTGGACCGACGAGTGCTTCCTCGGCAACGGGCAGAGCGCGTGCGAGAGCATTCTGGATGTCGCGGCTGGACGCATCCCGAAAAATGTGGTGAATCGCGAAGCGCTTGAACATCCGCGTTTGCAAGAGAAATTGAGCCAATACGGTTCACGAGAGGTGGAAAGATGAGAGAGAGCAAGGTCAAGCGGGCCCTGAATCAAGGGGGCGTGTCGATAGGCACAATGGTTTTTGAGTTTAACACGACGGGGATTGCGCGCATCGCCGCAGAGGCAGGCGCCGAGTTTATCATCTTCGACATGGAGCACACCGGCTGGAGCGTGGAGACAATGCGCATGTTGATCGCGACTTCGAGAGCGGCGGACATTGTGCCGATGGTGCGCGTGCCCGCAACGCAGTATCACTTCTTTGCGCGTCTACTGGATGTGGGCACGATGGGGTTGATGGTGCCGATGGTCGAGAGCGAAGAGCAGGCGCAAATCATTGTACAGTCCTCCAAATATCCGCCGGTGGGAGGCCGTGGTGCCGCTTTCGGCGTGGCACACGATGACTACCAGAGCGGTGACATCCTGGCGAAAATGGAGAGTGCTAACGCGGAGGGGCTGCTCATTGCCCAAATTGAGACCGTAAAGGGCGTTGAAAACGCCGACGAAATTGCGGCGTTAGACGGCATTGATGTCCTTTGGATCGGGCACTTCGACCTGACCAACTCCATGGGGATTCCTGGGCAGTTCGACCATCCACAGTTTCAACAAGCCCTTGACCGCGTCCTCGCAGCCTGCCAACAGCATGGAAAAGCAGCGGGTTTCATGGCGTCTAGCGTCGAGGAAGGACGCACGTTTTTGGAACGAGGCTTCCGTTGTCTCGCTTACGGGGGCGATCTCTGGCTCTACCAGCAAGCGTTGCGTGAGGGCATCAGCGCAATCCATCCAGACGAATCGTGAAAGGAGATCTCAGGCATGAATCAACTACCGCTCCGTACCCTGTATTACGGAAAAGATGAACCACTGCCAGAGCAGAAGGCACTTCGCGCGGGGCCACTGTCGCTGATCTTTGAAGCCGCCGATCTGCGCTATATTCGACTGGGCGACCACGAGATCCTCCGCCGGGTTTATGTCGCCATCCGCGACCGGAATTGGGACACAATCGCGCCAGCACTCTCGAACGTTCAGATCGAAAGTGCGGACGATTCCTTCCACATTACTTACGATGTCGAAAACAGGGGGGGGGACATCGACTTCTTCTGGCAGGGAACCATCACCGGCGATGCGCGTGGAACAATTACCTTCACGATGGCGGGCGAGGCGCGCGCGACTTTCTTACGCAATCGAATCGGCTTCTGCGTGTTGCACCCGATGGCGTGTGCCGGTTCCCCTTGCCGCGTCGAAAAAGTCGATGGCACGGTTGAACAGGGGGCATTCCCGAAGTACATCTCCCCGCATCAGCCGTTCATGGATATGACGGTAATCTCCCACGAGGTCGTCCCCGGCGTCAAGGCAGAAGTCCGATTCGACGGCGACATCTTTGAGATGGAAGACCAGCGGAATTGGACCGACGCTTCTTACAAGACGTATTGCACGCCGCTACGCATCCCCTATCCTGTGGAGGTCAAGGCGGGAACGAAAATCTCGCAGTCGATTACGCTGACGCTCAAGGGTGAGTTGTCAGATGCGACAAAGGGGCTCGCGCACGGTGCAGGTTTGACCTTCTCCATTGATGAATCTTTCGCTGCTCCAATCCCACGCATTGGGCTGGGCGTCGCCTCTCATGGTCAGTCGCTCACGCCGCAGGAACTGGAACGTCTCAGAGCGCTCAACCTCTCCCACCTGCGCGTGGACCTCAACTTAACGCAATCCGATTACGAGTCGGCGCTGCGTGCGGCAACTGATGAGGCGAAAGCGTTGGGCGTACCGCTGGAGATTGCCCTTACCCTGTCAGACGCGGCTGATGACGAACTGAAGGGGCTTGTCGTCGCTCTTGAGCGGATCAAGCCAGCGGTCTGCGCCTGGCTCATCTTCCACACAGCGGAGATGTCTACGTCGGCCCAATGGATTGAGCTCGCCAGGCGTTACCTATCCGACGCAACGCCTGATGCAAAGATCGGCGCCGGCACGAATGCGTATTTCACCGAATTGAATCGAGAAAGACCCCCCGTAGAACTTGTGGATGTGGTTTGCTATTCGATGAATCCGCAGGTCCACGCCTTTGATAACTCCTCGCTTGTCGAGACGCTGGAAGCCCAAGCTGTGACTGTTGACAGCGCACGGCAGTTTGCCGACGGATTACCCATCGCGGTGACGCCCGTTACGTTGAAAGCGCGATTCAATCCGAACGCCACCGGTCCCGAGCCAGAGCCGGCGCCGGGTGAATTGCCCGCGCCGGTGGATGAACGCCAAATGTCGCTGTTCGGTGCGGGTTGGACGGTGGGCAGCCTCAAGTATCTTGCCCAGAGTAGTCTCTTCAGCGTGACCTACTACGAAACCACCGGCTGGCGCGGCGTGATGGAAACGGAGGGCGGTTCAGCGTTGCCAGAGAAATTCCGCTCCATTTCCGGCGCGGTCTTTCCTTTGTACCATGTTCTCGCTGATGTGGGCGAATTCCGTGGGGGCGAGGTTCTGCTGGCGAGGTCGAATGCGCCTCTACAGGTTGATGGCATCGCCCTCCGCAAGGATGGGATGACTCGGGTGGTACTGGCGAATTTGAGCCCTGAATCTCAGCACGTTGCGGTAGGACATTTGAGCGAGCGTGTTCGGGTGCATCACCTGAATGAGACAAATGCACAAGCGGCGATGCATGCGCCCGAAGCTTTCCGGGCTCAGGCAGGCGAACTCCTACAAACCACCGATGGAACGCTCGAACTCCACCTGCTCCCCTACGCTATCGCTCGAATTGACAGCGTATAGTGAAGATATTCGGACTTAACTAACCTGATGTTGTTCTGATTGCCCCATGTCGAGAATGTATAGCCTGATCGACAT
>JAPUIP010000892.1 GCA_027296925.1 Candidatus Poribacteria bacterium
GTACGCTGATTGATACCGCTCCCCTTTATGGCGACACTGTCAGCGAGAAAATCATCGGCAGCGTGCTCAAACAACAGACGGCACTTCAGCCCGGCATGTGTCGCCCATGTGACCAAAATTCAAAATCTCTGTCAGGACTACCAGATCCTCTTGCTGGCGGCATCGCTCCAGTGGCCTACCCGCCATCCCCAGGTGGCTACCGCCATTCCCGGCGCGCGAACCCCTTCCCAAGCGATAGACAATGCAAAGGCGGCAACGGTCGAAATCCCGGAAGCGTTCTGGCGTGATCTTCAGCCGCTCGTCCAACACTGGGACGTGGTCGATCCTTTCAAGTAGGCTGGCGCGCGAAATGAGCGATTGCCCGGTCTTTAATGCTGGCATCAGCCGAATAGGAACTGGAAAGGAGCAACAGATGCAAACGAAGAGACTCGGCGGTGTAACTACCCCGACCCCCGAAGATTTCGCCACGATGCAGCGGAGTCAATACATCCTGCACGCTCACGACGGAATAGTGTCGAAAATACCGGCGGAAAAATCCACGTTGCCACACGACCCGAAAGGTCATGTCCAAACGGTCGAAACCGCGCTTGCGCCGGATGGTACGGTTTATGTGAATCAGAATACGATGCTGTGCAAATCAACCGACGGCGGGCGGAGTTGGTCGGTATGCAAACGGGCTGAAGATATGGCCGGGCAGTTTCAGATCCTCGGTGACGGGACATTTATCTCCGCGCAAGATACTTCTGGCGATGGAAGCAACAGGGCGATCTCGATCTTTGCATCGAGTGACGAAGGGCGTTCGTGGCAGGAAATCTCCCACATCCCCATTCCCGAAAAATACTCGCACCGATACCTCTACAGGCTCTATCGAGCGACGGATGATACACTGCTGTGCGGTGTGAGTTGCCGTGCGCTTGTGCTATCCGACGATGGGGCATGGCAAGGTGGCATCATCGATCTGGTTGCGTACCGCTCCACCGATGGCGGGCGTTCATGGGATGACGGCAACCGAATCTGCGATTGGGGGTCGGAGGGCGGCATCGTACAAACGGCGTCAGGCAAACTGATGGCCGCCGTCCGCTATCAACGCCCATCGCTGCCCACTGACCCACCAGATCTGCAGAAAGAAACGGGGAGCGGCAACTCCGCCTATAAGCATATCTTCCTTGCGGATTCCCCTGATGTTGGGGTGACATGGACGAACTTCCGACAACTGACGACCGTCTTTGGCCAGTGTCACGGATTCCCGACCGCGTTGAGCGATGGCACCGTTGTGGTTATTCATGATTCGCGCTACCCTCGCGATTTGGATGCCGGGCGCGCGATGGTCAGCCGAGATGAAGGCGAGACGTGGGAAGATGAGGTGTACTATATGTACTACGGTTTGGGTATCAGCGGCTACAGCCAGAGCGTGGCGCTGGAAGACGACCTCATTCTCACCATCGCTGGCACCACGGATAATCTAGAAGCGCACCATTCATGGCATGCTGCCGTTGGACATTCAACCTTAACTGCGATTCGATGGCGGGTTGTTGCGGCATAGCAGATCGTTCAGTCCTCGTTTTCGGACTACTGATAATACATTCTCATGGAGGTAGAAGGACATGGAGTATCGCAATCTAGGAAAGGCAGGCGTCAAGGTATCCAGCATCTGTCTGGGTACGGCATTCCGCGCCCAAGATGATGAACAGATCTGTATACGGGTCATTGACCGCGCGATCGATCTGGGGTGTAACTTCATCGACACCGCGCTTTACGGCGCAGGGCGGTCCGAAACCATTGTCGGCAAAGCGCTCAAGGGCAAGCGGGAGGATATCGTTCTGTGCACCAAAGTCTTCAGTTCAATCGGTGACAGCCTAAATCACACCGGATTGTCCCGCGTAAATCTGATGCGTGCCGTCGAGGATAGCTTGCGGCGATTACAGACCGATCATATCGATCTGTATCTGCTGCACAGTTTTGATGCGGCGACGCCACTGGAAGAGACCCTACGGGCCCTGAACGATATGGTGCGCCAGGGCAAGGTCCGCTACGTAGGCTGTAGTAATTTTAGTTCGTGGAAGATCATGGAGTCCCTTTGGATCAGCGATGTCCGTAAGCTCGCATCGTTTACCTGCATCCAGAACCAATACAATCTGCTCAACCGTTGGGAAATCGAGCCTGATCTGATGCCGTTGTGCCGCGAGCAGGGCCTGGGAATTATGACCTACAGCCCGCTGGCTATCGGCCTGCTGAGCGGGCATTTCCGCCGTGGACAAGAGCCACCGCCGGGCACGCCTTGGAGTAAGGGCGTCGGTCGCGGACTGAGCGCACATAAATACAACTTTGCAGAGGCCATGACGGAACGAGTCGATCGAATTGTGCAGACGCTGATAGATATTGGTACGAAACACCGCCGGACCCCGGCGCAGGTCGCCGTGGCGTGGATCTTGGACCATGAGGAAGTCACCGCTCCGATTCACGGCGCGGACTTACCCGAGCATGTGGATGAGGTTTTCGGCGCCGCGGACTGGCGGTTGGCGCCAGAAGATCGCGCGACGCTGGATGAAGTATCGACGATAGAGCCACCCCGTAAGTACGCCTAAAATCTTACACCATACGCATTCAGGTAAATTTCTAGCCCCAATCGATTTATCTTGACCTTTGCGCATCAACGACTATAATTTAGCCTGCATTTATTCTACAAATTGATGGCATTCCGTAGACATCTTTAGCGAAAACCCTTGGACGTCCGCCAGCAATTTTTGAGCGGAAACAGCTAACGCTAACCTTTTCAAGGATTGGCTTGCTCTTATCCCTTCAGTGATTTCGGAACAACTCTAGATGGTATGAGAGCTGTTTGGGCGGCTTCGGCCCAACAGGTTCAAGAGTCGATCGCTCGCGGTCTGCAGCGCATTGTCGGGAACCGGAACACGGTTACACAAGCTGAACCGCCAGTATGCCCACCGGGCGGCGTACTGCGATTGCAAAATGTATCGCGTGCGATTGGATCGGTTTGGGGCGCCACGATGCCAGCACTGGGGGTCTTGCAGGTAGATATCGCCGGCTTTGCAGAAAACCGATATGGGACCGCGGCCTTCAAACTCCGGGTTCGCCTGATCGTTCGGATTGCGTCCAGAATAATGACTGCCCGGAACGTATTGCGTTGGGCCCTGCTCGATGGATTCGATGTCGGTCAGGGCCATCTGAACCGTAAACCACATGACCGGCATCCGAATCCGCGGGTCATGGCGAGGGACGTTATCGGGCAGTGGAAAATGAACCTGTCCGTCGACGTGCCATCGGTCAATTGACAGACCGGGCAGATTCCGCAGGACGTTTTGGCCACAGAACTTACAATCTGTGCCCACCACCCCTTCAGCCAAACTGAGGATCGGCTCCCGAAGCAGCATATCCCGAAAGATCCGATCGACTTCGATGGTATTCCTCAGAATGAACGGCAGCTCCTGCCCCGAAGCTTCATGTTGCCCCAGTTGGATGTATCTCGTGTCGGCGAGTTCCGGATTTGTTCTTTCGGCGAGGTCAGGGTCAGCAAAGAGTTCGTCGGTTTTGTCACGAAGCGCGCTGACTTCCTCTGGAGTCAGCACCCCCGGAATATGCACGAAACCATCGCGATAGAAGTGTTGGACAATCTGCTGTGTTTTTTCCTCGCTGAATGGCTTGCCAGCGAGGATTGGACTGGTGGTCATGGTGCCTCCTTCTTCGATGTATCTGTAGCGCGTTAATCTCGCCCCGAGCGTTCGGCCTCTCATGGGATGTGGGCTGAGAAAATCATCATTTCTCGCGCGTGTGTCCGTGAGGTACACCTTGAGTTTGCGACTGTTGTTCTCCGACGCTTGCAAAATGCCCGCTGTTACACGCTTATGTTTAACTTCGCGCCTCTTCAGGAGAAACGCGGCGTTGCCCGCTCAGATGCGTTGGAGCGGGTTCAACGGTCGGCGCGGATTCGCCCGCCTCAACCATGCGGCGAATGAGACGTTCCCGCATCACCGCAGCGACCTCTTGATGCGATTCTCGCCCAATGAGATTGGTCAGCTCGTAAGCATCCGCCTGCAGATCGTAAAGGTATTCTTCAGTATAATGTTCTGAAGCGGCATCGGCCGCCCCACGCTTGTCCGGCGCTGTGACGGCGTACTTCCAACGCCGTGTACGCACAGCACGCCCCACCTGTGATTCGCTGATCTGCACGAAGGCCTCTTCGGGCCAGACCGCAGTTTCTCCTTTGGTCAACGGGAGAATGGAGTGGCCTTGCATCGTTTCAGGAACAGGCAAACCCGCTGCATCCAGAAGCGTCGGGGGTAGGTCAACCAAACTCACAAGTTCCTGAATCTGTCCACCGCTATCGAAACCCGGCCCCTGTAAAGCGGTTGGCACACGGATCGAACTTTCGTGGCATGAACGCTTGTATTCGGAATTTCGCGTCTTAAAATGGCAACCGTGATCCGCGGTAAAGAGGACGATTGTATTTTCGGTCAGGTTGAGACTTTTGAGCGTGTCCAATAACCTGCCGAACGCTTCATCGAGCCGCTTGACCATGCCATAATAGCCGGCGATGTGCTGATGGGTCGAGCCCCCCAATGCAGCGAGGTCTGGCGGAATCCATTTCCCCGTGTAGCGTTCACGGTAGCCATCGGGGGGAGGATAGTCGTCAAGATGATTTTGATGGTGTGGCTCGATATATGAGGTGAAGAGGAAAAATGGCTGATTTTGGTGCGTATCAACGTAGCGGATTGCAGCGTCTGTGACGGCATCCACACGATAGCCGGGCAGTCTGACGGGGTTATTGTCGTTATCGTAGAGAACGGTGTGGTAGGCGTCGGAGGTGAACTCAAGCACGTTGGAAGCCAGCCAGTATTCATATCCCCCGCGATTGGATTCGGGGACGGGGCCTTCGACCCCCCTGTTGTAGAGATGCCACTTACCGATGTATCCGGTGGCATAGCCGTCTTCACGGAAATAGTGCGCGAGTGTTCTGGCATTTGAGGATAACGGGATGCCGTTTCGGAAACACCCGGTTGTCGTCGCATATTGTCCAGTCTGCAAGCAAGAACGCGCTGGCCCGCAAACGGGCTGACATGTGAATGAGTGGTAAACGTGTGTCCCGCGTTGCGCCATGCGGTCAAAATTCGGTGTCAGATCCAGCGGATTTCCGTGTACGCCGGTTGTATCCCACCGTTGCTGATCGGTAAAGAAGACAATGACATTGGGACGATCTGAACGTGCTTTCGCCATCTTTCGAACGCTCCTCTATGGTTGTGGTGACTTGACTTACCAATCTGCCGAAATGTCCATTCGCGGATTTATCTATCCTTCCAGCCGGTCGTGAGGACCATCCCGACGCAAGATGGACCGACATCTAGACGACGCCTTCGGCGACACACGATGCCAGACGCTCCTGCAAAAACACCGAGACTTCCGATGGTATGGAGGTGAAACGAATCGAGAAACAGGAGGCGCCCTCTACGGGTTGATTCACGACCTTCCCATAAACATCCCCCGGAACCACCTCCCCGTTCACATCAATGAGCTGCATCTTGAGATTGCTCAATAAAGCGACGGGATTTTCTGAGCGGACCTCCGCCTCTTTGGTTGAAAGTTTTACGAAATGCCCTTCAAACACGGTTAAATCTGTATCCGTTTCCGCCAAGACCGTGTACCGTAGCGGGATGCTCTCTTTCAGCGGCAATAGCTGTACTTCTGGCTTGGGTAAAGCGAGTTGGTATTCCCCACCGATTCCCCCAACTTCATAGATCATGATCGGCATGTTAACGCCCTTGGGTTCGACCTGCATTTGCCCCTCAATCTGCAGATCGGTGCCGACCTCCTTCAGCGTCACATCGGAGATCAAGATCTGTCCACCGACCGTGTAGGACTCGATCCGGGCGGTTAGATTCACATGACTCCCCACAGCGGTGTACTTCGTGCGCTGACGAGATCCAATATTGCCGACCACCAGCTCTCCCGTGTGAATACCAATGCCCATTTCTACCTCAGGCAGGTCCTCTCGCCAATTCTGTTCATTCGCATCGTCCATTGCCAACTGCATCGCCACAGCACACGCCACCGCCCGTTGGGCGTCATCCTCCCGCCAAATTGGCGCCCCAAAAATGACCATGATGCCATCCCCAAGAATCTCAATGATGGTTCCCTGATACGCCATGATGACATTAACCACCGTTTCCAGATAGCGATTCAAGAAGGTCATAACCTGCTCCGGGCTTAAGCGCTCGGCGAGCGGCGTGAACCCACGCAGATCCGACATCAGAATGGTGACCTTCCGCTTTTCGCCCCCCAACTTTAGTCCCTCAGGGGAATCGAGCAAAATCGCGACCACTTCGTCCGACACATATCGCCCAAAAGTCTCGCGAATAAATTGATTGCGGCTCTCCAGTTCTAACGCCTTTTTTCGAGCCTGCTCGCCGGCTTTGAGCTGTTGTACCTGTTGTAGGGTTTTGTTGAGCGTGACTTCTAAGTCCTCAAAATCGATGGGCTTCGTCAGGAAATCAAAAGCGCCGCGATTCATCGCCGTTCGGATATTTTGCATATCGCCATAGGCGGATATAATCACCGTTCTGATAAGGCGGTTCAATTCAGCGATTTTAGCAAGCAGCGTCAGTCCATCCATTTCCGGCATGTTAATGTCGCTCAGGACAACGTCGATCTCCGGATCTGATTCCAATTTTTCCAGGGCTTCCATCCCGTTATAGGCAAAAATAAACTGGAATTCCTTTTTTCGGATGTGTCTTCTAAATTTCTGCCGAAGCAGGAATTCCAAATCGGGTTCATCATCGACAAACAATATTTTAGCTGTCATCGCTAACTCCTCGATCCGCCTTGAGCGACTCCTCGAATATCTTTTGCTTCAACGCCGCAAAGTCAATCGGCTTGGTCAGATAGTCGTCGGCGCCATATTCCAGAGCCATGCGGTAATTGCGCTCATCGTCATACGCCGTGATCATAAACACCGTTAAGTGGAGAAATCTTTCCTTGAGGATTCTGAGGAGTTCTAGCCCGTTCATGCCGGGCATGTGAATATCAGAAAGAATCAGGACAATTTCGGTTGTCCCATCATGTTGTAGGTAATCCAACGCGGCCTCCCCAGATAACGCAAAACGAAACTGGATCTTGCCGGATCTGATCTCTCTTCTAAACCGTTGTCTGAACAACAATTCGACATCGGGTTCGTCGTCCACAATCATGATTTCCATCGTCAACACTCCTGTAATCTGGAAAATCGATTACGTTTCACGCTTTCGGTAAGGTAATAATAAACTCGGTATAACGCCCTTCCTCCGTTTCCATCCGTATCTCCCCATTGTGTTCTTCGACGACAATCTCGTAACTGATCGACAGCCCCAACCCCGTGCCTTCTCCGGTTGGCTTGGTCGTAAAAAAGGGATTGAAGATGCTGTCTCGGATCGCCTCAGGAATGCCGGCGCCGTTATCGCGGATGCGAATCTCGACGCGAGTCCCCAGGTTTTTTGTCTTCACCCACAAGCCAGGGCTAAAGTCTCCTGCTGCCGCCTTCTGCCTTTGATGGACGGCATAGCACCCGTTATTCAGCACATTGAGAAACACCCGGCTGATGTCCTGCGGTACGACCTCTATCGAGCCAACCGAATCATCGTAGTCCGTTTCGATGGTAATGTTGAAGGTGCTGTCCCGAGCTCGCATGCCGTGGTACGCCAGCTT
>JAPUIP010000893.1 GCA_027296925.1 Candidatus Poribacteria bacterium
AGTTGATGGTTTGGGAGAGTTCGTGAAAGGATAGTTGGCTACTGAAATTCTTCATTAGCCACGTGCAGACAATGAAACGCTCGTCAGGAAGGTTGCGGCTATCCTGGCGGAAGCCGGGCTGGAGGTTTGGGACGATATACACGCGATCCTGCCTGGAGATAATTCGGCTGATAAAGTTGCTCTCCTCATTTAATTTATCTCCTTTCGACTTCCGCTTGGGCGTCGGCGGCTTCTAGCTCGTCCAAAACGCGCTGGATACGGGCAATGAGAGGCCGATGGATACGAAGGACATCAGGGCCATCGGGAGGAAGGCCGTCCGAAATCGCGTCCACAATCGCATCGGCAATGATGTCTGTCAGTGGGTCTATCTGTTCGGGGTGTTTCCTCGCGGTGTTGATGAACCTCACAACCAAAGGGAGAGGCAACCCTAGGAAGGGCTGTTTCAGCCTGTCTTTGGAGCTGGCCCACATAAAAACAGTGTACTCAACTTTCTCGTTTTCCTTCTTCGCTTTGACAAACCAGCACCCGTGACTCTCTGAGATCGGATAAAGCCCATTATAACGGGGCATCCAAGTAGCGATGGCGGGGTTCTCACGCAGTAGCATCAACACGTTATCGCCTTTCTCCAACTTGGCGAAGGTTTGTCCCATCGAACTCCAATGCCGACCATACTTCCCAGTGCTTGGGACTATCCCCTCACCTCCCGGAATGCTAAATGTCACCGTTTTTTCATCGATGTTTGGCGTGCCTTCTATCAGCCCATCCACGTGGAAGGTCAGATCCGTAAAGAAATTACCCGGACTTGCCTCATCTGGAACATATTGCCTGTTAACAAGCGTCCCGATAAAAATTAGCTCGGCCCTTTTCATGTGTACAGAAAAGGGGTTGCGGATTTCCGCCCCTATGGAAAACCCGCCAAAAACCAAGAGGACAAGGCTGACAGCAAGCACAATCTGCTTGAGTTTCGTTTGGGTTAGCATGTTAGTTCAACTTTGTCACATTTCGCGTGCATCCACATTTTGTCTCCGGTCGTTTGCTCATCATCGATACTGCTCTAGATCGCCTTTGTACGTCAACCCCAGCACCCGACGGGAGCGGGCAACGTTGCAGGTCTTATCGGCTTCAGGTGTCCCCACAATATGAAAGATATCGAAGTCAATCACCTCGGACTCCGCTGCCAGCCGGCAGGCTTCCGCCAGATCATGCCGGCACACCCAGCCATTGCGGGCCGGTCGGCCGTCCGGCCCCAGTTTTTCTCGGTGCCGCCCCATGCCCAATCGGCTATCCACAATGTAGTCCGGCCGAAGCACGATGATGCGCAAACCGTGAGCCTCGTAAAACTGCCGGCACATCTCCTCCTGCAAACGCTTGCAAACTGCATACAGGCTCCCATCGGGCCTTCTCACTTCAGATGTAAAAAATATCCCTTCAGGGTGAACTGTCTGGCACGAGCCGATGTGCACCACCCGCTTGATGCCACGCTGACGCGCTGATTCCAGGACATTCCACAGTCCCTTCAAATTAATCAGGAACGGCTTCTGATCATCCTCGCCGTAGCCTCCCGGTTCGCTCCAAAAATAGACCGCGACATGAATAATCGCATCCACGCCCTCCGTCGCGTTGTGCACGTCAGCGAAATTCACAAGGTCCCCGTGGACGATTTCCCCGTCCTGCCATTCCCCGTCCGTATCTTTCCACGTCTCCCACGCCGTCGGATCGCGATCAAACGCACGGATCTGATGCTTGCCCGTCAAATTGGCTAGCACCGCCCGGCCTAACCATCCGGCGCCACCGAATACCACAACTTTCATCACATGAAACTCCTTCTCATTGAAAAACGGTTCCTGCACACCAGAACATGCAGAAGGGTTGTCGGATACAAACTGACGCAATCAATGCCTAACCCGCTGTGCGGTTAGGGAACCTGAGGAACGTCTTTGCCGTTCTGCCCATGATGTCATGGTATTCGTCGGTGGACAGATCTGGCAGGAGTTCCTTAATGATGTCGGTGAGCGGACCGTAGCCGGGGTCTTCCAAGATCCACGGAAAATCAGTCGCCCACATCAGACGCTTTGCGCCGTAGTTGCTCAAGAGTCTTTCATGCCAGCGGGCAAGGTCGCGGTAAGGGAAGGCTTCTTTGCTGAATGCGTATTGTCCGGAAAGATGGACGGTCACGTTTTCATACCGCGCGAGGCGATAGGTCGTGTGAAACGCGGGATTGTACATCGGTGTTTCGACCTGTGGGCGGCCTTTGGTATCCCAGGAGAATTTCCCCTCGCCGGGACAGATGCCGAGATGGTTCACAACGACCCTGACCTGCGGAAAGGCCTCCAGCAAATACGGGATCAGGTGTGCATCAATTGCCTGCGGGTAAAGCCAAAGGACGTAGTCGTTTTCGGCGGCGCGTTTCCAGATACGATAGGTTTCAAAATCTCTCACATCGATTCGAGCAAAGGGATCACGGGGACCACCAATTGAAGTCAGCCGAAAGCCGATTACGCCGGTCGCGTGCGCCAATCGGTCCATGTGCGTTTCGGGGTCCGGTGTATCCGGGGGGATAAGCCCGATGCCAAGGAAACGGTCGGGATATGCTTTCAGACAGTGCAGCAGATAAGCATGGTGTTCGGTGTTGGTGCCGCCAAGCTGCACCAACACCGCCTGATGGATCCGGTGTGCTTCCATTTCAACCAGCAGTGTTTCGACCGGCGCTTCCCGATCCGCCGGAAAAAGCGCACTGGTTTCCCTGGGAAACTCGGCGGAAGCCCTGGCAAAAACGTGAAGATGAGCGTCAATTCGAGGCATCATGACTCCAATCCGAACAATTGGCGTCGTTCCGGTGTCGTGCAGTAGTGAGCGATGGATGTGAACCGCTTCGAGTCTACACGTTCCGGTGTCCTTTTTTCATAAATGAGAATGATAGATTTTCTGGGCGTATCGGTGTGGTTATCCATGGCGGTATGCCAGCCGTAGGAATTAAACATGATGGCGCTACCGGCTTTTCCGGGAAATGTCTTGTGACCGGGCATGCTTTCCAGCCGATGCACTCTGGAGTATGGCCCGGCGTCCGGCTTGTGGCTTCCCGGCACGAAGGAGAACTCGCCGCATCCGGGCTCGACGTCGTTCACGTAGATTTGGACTTTGATATGTAGCGGATTGCTCTGTGGTACGTCGGGGTGCCAGCCGGTATAACTGAGCGGCCATGGCGGAACGAGGCGAACCTGTGGGGCCAGAAAAATCAGGTCGTCGTCCGTGAATGCCATGAGGTTGCCATAGTAGCTTGGATGATCGACGATATCGACGAAGATTTCATCCTTTTCAAGTACATTGGGAATGTCATAAAATGTTGCCGACGCTTCGCCCGCTGCCACTCGGTCCAGCCACGCCGGTTTGCATTTTTCCGCCCAATAGTCAAAGGCGTCCTGAAGCCGTTGTAGCTCATCGCCTTGAATCGCGTTCTCAAAAACCAGACAGCCTTTCTCTGCCCATTGTAGGCTTTGCGTTTCGGTCGGTCTTATCATGAAAATCTCCTGTTTAAGTCGGGGCGGGCATTCTCGAAATACTTCCCCCACTACCCCATCAGTCCCCTTCGGGCGTGCCTTCAAATGCCAGCACTCGGAGCGGGATGGCATCCGTGCCGAAGACAGGCAACGGCAGTGCAAAGATGTACACGCGACTCGCATGCAGATCCTCCAGACCCGCCAGACTCTCGATTAGCGGGATGCCTCGATCGAACAAGATATGATGGTTGACCAGTTCTCGACTTCCCGGAACTTCAAGTCCGGGGCTGTCGATGCCCAGCAGCTTGACTTCCTGATCGACCAACCAGCGGAGTGCTGCCGGCGTGGGATAGGGAGGGCCACCACCTTCCGCTGCGGCGCGCCGGTCCCAGTCGAAACGCATCAGCACGATGTCACCCGTACGGATGCCTCCAGCTTGCCGCGCTGCTTCCTCTAGCCGTGGGAGGTCAATCGGCGCCGACCAGGTCACATCGCTGAGATCCAAAACGGCCGCTTCCCCGAAGAACCGCTCCACCGGCAGCTCGCCCACCGCGGCGCCGTCCTGCATGGCGTGCAGCGGGGCCTCGACATGCGTTCCCGCGTGGCCGCTCATGCCGATCTGGGTCACCACGTACCAGCGTCCCGATGGCGGTGCGGTCTCCGGATCGCTGACGATGCTATCAAGGCGCGTCCCGAACCGAAACCACGGGTGCTGCGCTTGATCCGGAACGAGCGGCCTCGAGAGATCAACAACGCGACTGTACCGGAATGTAGGTGCATTCATCATAGACTTGTCTCCTCGTACGCCGTCCGGCTGCGTCAGCGGGGGGATGAATTTGCCCCAACTATATCACAGAACGCATCCGTTGTCAAGGGGTGTAGAAGCCGTTTTGATAGCATTTGTCGTTTTCACTGAGGCCATTTCGTAAGAAACAGAAAAGCCGATAAAATCCCCCCGACCCCCTTTACGATAGGGGGAGAGAGCTTTCCCCCGTTGGCATCAACTTAGGAGACTCGTTTCTAAATTCTGGAATTCGCATGACTGTTTTCTCCTTTATCTGAGCGTGCTGGTAAATGCAGCACCAAACACTTTGCGCTGCCGCCAGCCAGCAGAAACTGAGAAAGGTTTACCGCATAGACG
>JAPUIP010000894.1 GCA_027296925.1 Candidatus Poribacteria bacterium
TTCTGAACGTGCAGGCCGAGGAGGCGCTACGCAAAGCCAACCGCAAGTTTATCGATCGTTTCCAGAAGATGGAAGCGGAACTCGAATGGCGTGGTAAAACTTTCCATGACTATGATCTAGCAGGACTGGATCAGATTTGGGACGAAGCAAAACGGAAGGAGAAATAAAATAGGTGGAACGGAAGAAAGTTTTAATCACCGGTGCTGCCGGATTCATCGGCAGTTATATTCGTAAAGCCTTCGGCGACCGGTACGTCATGCGCCTGGCAGACATCACGGAGATTGACGACCCGCAGGAACACGAAGTCATCAAGGCGGACATCACCGACCTTGAGCAGATGCGCAGCGCCTGTGAGGGCATGGATACGGTTGTCCACCTCGCCGCGGATCGCAGCCCGCGTGCGGACTTCTACGAAACCCTGTTGTCGCTAAATCTCATCGGTACGTATAACGTCTTTCAAGCCGCGAAGGAACAGGGATGTCAGCGTGTCGTGTTTGCTAGCAGCGTCAATGCGATGCTCGGCTATCCCGCAGAGGCCTCTGTCGGTTGGGATATGCCTGTGAATCCCACGAACGTCTACGGCGTCACCAAATGCTTTGGCGAGGCTTTGGGACGTTGCTATGCCCACCACGGGCTTTCGTCGATTGCCATTCGGATCGGTGGGATCAAGCGTCAAGACGATCCGGATCTGAATCAGCCGGTGACAGCGCGCAGCGAGTGGAGCGAAGGTTGGATCAGTCAGCGCGACCTGGCGCAACTCATCCAGCGGTGCATCGATGTGGAGGGTATTGACTTTGCGATCGTACATGGGCAGAGCCGCCATAAACAGCCGCGACTCGACATTTCGCACACCTGCGAGATCCTTGGCTATGAACCGCAGGATGGGACGGTATAGCCCCGTCAGAAGTTTCTGCGGAGCCGCTCCAAAATTGAGATACGTCCTAATCGGAAAAATGCTGCACCAATTGTCCCACCTCTTCGGCGATGGACCGATTTCCCTTCAGGATTTTCGGGTGCTGACCGAACGGTACGCGTCGCTGCCCTTAATAGATCAGATCCAGATCTGGGGGCGCCTCATCTGCCTGCAACCCATCCTAAAAGCGATCAACCGGTACATTCCTACCACGGACGGGGTGATGGTCGATCTCGGATGCGGATATGGACTCGTCAGCTTACTGGTCGCGTCACAGCGGAATCAAGCGATACTGGGCATCGAGGCATCGCCTTCGCGCCTGGCGATTGCCCAACAGGCGGCTTGCGGTCTACAAGACGTGACGTTCCGGTGCGGGGACATTACACAGGCGACGGTACCGCCGAGTGCGGTCATCCTGCTCATCGATGTTCTATTCCTATTTCCAGATGAAGTTCAACGAGGGGTTTTAACGAAGTGCAGCCACGCTCTCACGCACAACAGCATCATTTTAATAAAGGATAGCACAACAGCGCCGGCGTGGAAATACGCTTATGCCACTTTTGAGGAAAGCATCAAACTCTCGATTCGGGCCTACGGGATAAGAACCGGGAAGCAACCCAACTATCGCACGCCTCACGCATGGCGTCGCCTCATCAGCCAGGCCAATCTGAAAGTTATTGATGAGTGCTTCATTGAATCCGTTGCGCCGTATCCGGGGATCATCTATGTCTGCCAGAAAATGAGCTGACCGACAGACCAGGAAGATCTGATTGGCTATGAGCCGTTCTCTCCCGAAGCATCTCGGAATTCGGCGATAAATTCTCGGATTTGAGTTGCATCCGCGTCATCGCTCAAATTTGCATCCGCGAGGAGATTGAGGGCCCGCTGAAATCTCGGCTTCGCATCACCCCATGCCTTCAAGAGGGATTTACTTTCGTCGTCCTCCGGTTGAGCTGTGGCTTGCATGAGTCGGTAAACGATTGAGAGGTAGAAAAGCAGGTGATGATAATCGCCCTGCGCTGCAATCTCCGTTTCCGAACAGCCTGCCCGACGGCTCACAACTTGACGAGCATATTCTCCAACCACGCCCCGATCCAACAACGTGACAAAGTTCCCGCCCAACCGATGCGCGCCTAAACTATTCAGTGATTGCACCAAACGCCTTTCCCCCCAATCCCAACCAATGCTTGCGAAATCGATGAACGTCGGCGTATCTCCATCAACGACGACATTTCGCGCATTGTAATCTAAGCAACCTAACGTTGGCGGTGCGCGGTGCAAGCGATCTGACACACGTTCCCAGGTCTGGTCGATCGTCGCCGCTTGACTGGCGCGCATTGGTCCCCCTGTCATCCATGCCAGATAATCCATCGTTTTTCTACCCCGATCTAATAACGATTGCAAGGTGCGGCGCAGAAACTCTGGATAATCCAACGGGTAGATGTAGGGCATGAGATCGCCGGCGCATTTGGCAAACCGATCCTCCAATTGGCAGAACGCTCGGACGGCATTCTGTGTTATCGGTTTGAGCGCTTCGGTTGACGTGTCCTGAGCAAGCGCATCGAGCGTGGTATCTCCACACCATTCGAGCAGCAAACACAAAGCCGACTCCGATTGCCAGTAAATCCGGGGCACGTAATAGCCCGCTTCCGGGAGATCGGGGTTGTCCGGATGCAATGTCGAAAGGACTGAAGATTCAACCTGAAACGGTGTAAAAGCCGCCGCCCCAATCGGGCGCGGGATCAGATGTTGTTTGAGAAGGTAAGATTGCCCCATCGCCGTTAGCCGCCAGACATTGTTTCTTTCAAGGGTGCCGTGTCGAATCGGGGCAAGCTCGATTTGATCCGGTGCAACGCGGAGGTGTACGGCAATCTGTTCGATAATCTGAGGCAAATCGTAGTGCATAAATCGGTGTCTACAGTCACATTCCCGGACAGGAGCAACCGAACGCGATTGCTAAATTCCAATTGGATTCCGTCTCAGGTCAGATCCGCTGGATATCCAACTGCGGCTGGAAAAACGGCATAGGCAAATCGCCGAAGATGGGGCGGAAATAGCCAAGCCCGGCGCGCGAAGCCTGATAGTTTTCCGCGTCGTAAAACCGGAGATCAACACTGCGGGGTATTATCTTGCCCCGCTTATCCCGTTTGATGACTTTTTCCGAAGGCAGCAGTTGCGGTTGGAGCCCTTCGCTGGTGCGCATAATCGTTACTACATGGTTGACCATTCCTGCGGCAATAGCTTCGACGGATAACTGTCCGGCTCTGACTGAACAGTCGTGGTCTAGTGGTATGGGGCTGCCGCACCGCTGGAGATACGCCAGGATGAGATGGCGGAAGCTGGACTCCGGAATTTCCGGTGACAGCCGCCGCTTCATGGCTGCTGCAATGATCTCTGAACAGCCCCCGGGCCGGGTGTGACCAAAAGCATCGATCTCTTCCTGTGAACGGGTCAAGAGTTCGCCTTTCCGATTCCGAATCCCTTCCGAAACAACGACAATGACGTTGCCCTTCTCCGCGTACTTTTGCTCAATGACTGCCGCGAGCCGATCGGGTTCATAAGGGACTTCAGGTATCACAATCAGATCCGCATGTCCACAGACAGATGACAGTGCCAGCCAACCGGCGTCTCTTCCCATCGTCTCGACGAAAAAGACTCGATCATGCGAATAGGCGGTTGTCCGTAGGTCGCGGACAGCTTCGACGATACGGAAAGCGGCAGTCGGAAATCCGGGGCAGAAGTAGTTGACCATCTGCGAGTAATCGACGGAATCACCTGGGGGAGGATTGAGACCCACATCGTTATCGATCGTCTTGACCACAGATGCCGTCGGGAACATCTCCGACAACGCGGCGCCAACGCTAAGCGTATCGTCTCCACCGATAGCAATCAGCCCATCGATGTCAAGCTTCCGCAAATTCTCAACGGCTTCATCAAGCTTGTTTTCGCCGATCAGGTTCGTTCGCGAACTCTTGAGTATCGTGCCCCCCTGATTTTCGTCAATCAGATCTGGATTGAGGGTAAAGTAGGCACCGCCCTTCAGAAGCCCCTCCCACCCCTTCATAAATCCAATCAATTCCAAACCGAGCTCTTCTGCCTTCAACGCAACCCCTTCGAGCGTTGCATTGAGGGCGCTCGTGTCGCCTCCACCTGTCAGAACACCAATGCGCTTAGCCATATTAACGCCTCCCAATGGTTCTGTTTCAAAGCCCTATTTTCGGAGCCTAGCGGCGTATTGCATAATACCACTTGTAGCTAGAAATGCGACTATTCTCATTTCCACCGATTCCCAAATCTGTCGGGGGTTGAAACACATGGGCAACTCAAAATAGTCGCATTTGGAAATCCAAATGGTATTATAATCTGTCTATCGGAAATTTTGCACGAATCGTTCTCGTCCCCCTATTTGAGAGTTTCGACGACGAAACAAGATTCATCTCAACAACGCCTTGCCATTTTGGATTACGCTCAGAGGCACAAGATTGTGATCGACGAATTTGTCTCCGTCGAGATGTCCTCGCGGAACGCACTCCAGCACAGAGGCATCACCCAATTACTCGGGCGGATGGAAGAAAAAGATGCGCTATTGGTGAGTGAACTTTCCCGGCTGGGGAGGAGTCTTTCTCAGATTATTTTTCTTGTCGACTCGCTCGTCAAAAAGCGGGTCCGATTTGTGGCAATAAAGGAAGGGATTGAATTCGCAGGCCAAGCCGACCTTCAAACGAAGGTCATGGTTGCTCTGTTTGGGCTATTCGCCGAAATTGAACGTGACTTAATCTCTGAACGAACCAAGGAAGGCTTGGCAGCTGCCCGAGCAAAAGGGAAGATTCTCGGCAGACCCAAGGGATTTGTGGGAAAGTCGAGGCTTGATGGGAAGGAAGACGAGATTCAGTGGCTCCTTAACAAAAGTGTCTCAAAGGCTTCGATTGCTAAAATCATGGGACAGCGAAGCGGAGGGCGAACCGCGTTGCGGCATTTCATCAAGACTCGAAAACTGGCTTGAAATCGATTTCGATCACACGAGACAAGGTTAGCCCCCGGTTTTTAATGGTCTCCATTACATGTATAGCACTACCTTCGATGGAATGTGTAGCCGAAGAATCTCAGGACAATATACTCTTCGCTATCGCTCAGAGTGACAAAGTGCCCGAGTTATTTGATAGCCAATCCTTAAGACGTTCACCGGGTCGACTCACCCTGTATATGACCCTGCAAAAATGCCCCTACTTCTTTTGGAATGGAGGTGAAACGAAGGTCGAACTTATCTTGACCTGCTTTAAGCGGTCCAACCACCTTTCCGTAAAGATCGCCCTTGACCGCTTGTCCAGAGGTATCAAGCACTTGTAGCCTCAGATTGCTCAACGGCGCGACGGGCGTTTCAGATTCGACTTCTGCGGCTTTGGCTGAGACTTTCACAATGTGGCCTGTAAAAATCGTTCGACCGGCAAATTTGTCCTCAAGCACCGTATATCGGATCGGTATCTTGGTAGAAAGCGGGGTAAGAGCGGCTTGCTGTTCTGGCAAGAACAGATTATACACCCCGCCGATACCTCCAACTTCATAGATCGTGATTGGCTCTGTGACGCCTTTGGGTTCAACCTTCATCTGATTGGTAATTTTAACGCCGGATTTCACCGCCCTCTGAGTCTCATCAGAGATGAGAATCTGCCCACCAACCGTGTAGGATTCGATACGATAGGCAAGGTTGACGTCGTTTCCGACGATGCCATACTTTGCCCGTTTCTCTGAGCCGATATTTCCGACCACGACTTCACCGGTGTTGATCCCAATGCCCATTGCGATTTCGGGAAGCCCAACCCGCCGATTTTGTTCATTGACTTCTTCCATCGCCAATTGCATCTCGACCGCACATTCAACGGCGCGTTTGGCATGATCGGCTTTGAAAATCGGCGCACCGAAAATCACGAGGATACCGTCACCGAGAAATTCGTCGATTGTCCCTTCGTATCGCAGGATCACGTCGGTCATCGCACCGAGATAGGTATTGAGGAGCGTCACGACTTTTTCTGGCGGCAAGCCTTCTGACAGCGTGGAGAACCCGCGAAGGTCCGAGACCAGAATCGTGACTTCGCGCATCTGGCCACCGACCTGGAGATTCTCAGGTGATTGGAGCAGATTCGCCACAACCTCGTCAGTCAAGTAGCGACCAAAGACACTTCGGATGAATTCGTTGCGTTGCCGTAATTCTTTGGTTTTTTCTGCTACCTGAATTTCAAGGTTTTTCCTTTGGGTCTCAATATTCCTTATCCTTCTTCTGTACCAGCCAAACGCCAAAGCCAAAACAGAGACAACTACAATAATCCTGAACCACCAGGTTTGCCAGGGCGGTCGGTCTACGACGACCCTCAGCTCGGCGATGTGGTCACTCCATTGGCCGTCTTTGTTGGTCGCCATAACCTGGAGCGCATAGGTTCCTCCCTGCAAGCCGGTGTAGCGACCACGCCGTGTGGTGCCGGCTTCGTACCAATTCTTGTCGACG
>JAPUIP010000895.1 GCA_027296925.1 Candidatus Poribacteria bacterium
CGGTCGGGTATGGCAAAGCCTACCCGACACCAGAACGTCGAGTCGTGCGGCGCACATACCCGACCGACATAAGTGAAAAACTCGTAACGGTTAGGAAAATCAAGCCGCCTTAGGTTGAAGTGCAGCGAACCGTGAGGTCGAGTCTCGGCCAGTGGAACGCTCTCTAGCCAATCATTCAATCGAACTATGTTAATCGCAGCCGCCGTCAGGCGTTTATCAAAGTCTCGCTGCAGTGCTAAGAACCTGACTCGTCCATTTGCCCATTCGCCGCATTGCCGACCATCCAACGCTCTCCGGCACCGATGGCTGCTTTCAACGCACGGAGGACAACTAACTTGGGGTTCTCCCCAACGAATCGACGTTGCGCATCCACGAACGTCCCGTAATCTGCGGTCCACTCGGAGATTGTGACAATACACTCCCAGCCACCTTCGCACGGACGCAATATCGGTTCATTCGGATTGTCGCACCTTTCGCGGAGCAAGCATAACAACTGATCGAGGGTTGGCAGCCAGATATGTCCGGCCGGGTTGCCGGCTTCGGCCACAAGCATCAGTCGGTCGGCCGAGGTCCACACAAGATCTGAGCCGTCAAGTTCCGGTTTCAGCCGTTGGATTGCCGGATGGCGGCACTTGTCAATGTATTCTGGTGTCAAGCCCGGATCGCGAAGATGAGACGGCTTATTTTCTTTCATTGCGTGTCCAGCCTATAATTTGATTGACCATCCGTTGGCGGCTCGATACAATATCTTCGCATTGCGTAATGAGTCAACAGTAGAACCGATGCGTTTTCCTTATTATGTGCCTGGACATAATTCTCGTATTTTTTCGGATGCCGCCTTGCCCCCCTCTTGGTCTCCCCCCTCGCAGGGGGGAGATACAGAGGAGGGTCAAGACAAATACGACGGAATATGCAAAAATTCTGTCTGGGCACTTATTCGCCTGGAGGCACGACCATGAAGGATATTGATGAAATTCAACGTTTTCTCAGAGAGCACCAGATTGACGGTTGGCTGTTGTACGATTTTCGTGAATCGAATCCAATCGCTCGAAGTGTTGCCGGCATCACAGCTTCTGGCATTACCCGCCGCTGGTTCTGTTATGTGCCATCGGATGGGGATGCGGTATGGCTCATCCATCGAATTGAGCGCGCCCAGTTTTCCGATGTAGTCGGCGAAGTCAGGGAGTACACCAGTTGGCGCGAACTTCACGAAGAAATCAGAACGCTGACGGCGAACCCAAGCCGGGTTGCGATGGAGTATTCCCCAAATGCCGCCATTCCTTATGTTTCAAGAGTGGATGCCGGTACAATCGAACTCATTCGGTCATTCGGCGTTGAAGTGGTCTCGTCTGCGGACCTCGTGCAACTGATTGAAGCCCGTTGGACCGCCGATCAGCTTGCGGGGCATCGGGAGTCGGCGCGATTAATTCTGGAAGCGAAAGAGATCGCCTTTGCGTGGATCGGCGAACAACTTCGTTCAGATCGCCGCACAACTGAGTACGACGTACAAAGTCTCATCCTGGAACGTTTCGACGCCATGGACCTCACGGCGGGACACCCACCGATTGTGGCGGTCAACGCAAATGCCAGCAATCCGCACTATTCACCAACAGCCGCAGAACACCAACCCATCCGCCAGGGTGATTTCGTTTTAATCGATCTGTGGGCCAAGCAGAAAACGCCGGATGCTGTTTTCGCGGATACGACCTGGGTGGGGTACGCCGGCAAAACCGTCCCGGAGCGTTACGTCGAGGTCTTCGAGATTGTTCGTGATGCCCGCGATCTCGCTGTCGCGTTCATTCGTGAAAAGGTCGCATCGGACGGCCCAGTTTACGGTTACGCTGTCGATGATGTCGTCCGAAATCATATTACGGAGAAGGGCTACGGCGCGTTTTTCATCCACCGGACGGGGCATAGCATCGGCACGGAGATACACGGAAACGGGGTCAATATTGACAACCTCGAAACCAAAGATGAGCGCGCCCTCATCCCCGGCATCTGCTTTTCAATTGAGCCGGGCATTTATCTTCCTGAATTTGGTATCAGGAGTGAAATCGACGTCTTTTTAGCTCATCTAGCGCCAGACGGCGTAATAGTGACAACCGTCCCTGCTCAGACTGAGGTATTGACGCTGCTGTAACCTTAGTAGTTCCGCTTTTTGAGATCGGCAAGTAAGGTGTTGAAAAGCACCTGCGAATGAATCACCTACTGCAATGCATCCAGATTTTGCCCGTTTGCCGACGCCGCGACGCTAAGCCGATAGACAACGTACCGTTTGTCAGCCCGTATTTTTTGTTCCGGCACAAGTGTTCCGCCCCGTTTAGCGCTAGCTGCCCCATCAGCGGAGCCAATGCCCAAGTCGTTCCCATGTTTCTCGATCTGGCAGGTGCCGAAGGGAATGCCCCCTCAGTTTCTGAAGCAGTTGCCCCGGCTGATTCTGTGTTGACGGGCGTTCGTTCTTCACCCATTTCTCCGGATTTTGCGCTTGTTATTTAAGTGGAGATATGCTAAAATAAAAATGTTTTGCCGGAGTGGTGAAATTTGGTAGACGCGCTGGACTCAAAATCCAGTGAGCTTCGGCTCGTGTCGGTTCGAGTCCGACCTCCGGCATTCTCAAGCCATATCGCAAAGTCGGTGCGATATGGCTTTTTTTGTATTGGCCCCAATCAGCGGGACGTCGAGTTTCTTCGTCCTCGATGGGCTCATCATTGTCCACATCTCGGGTTCGCTGAGACATCGACCCACCGAGAAAGGGGACAAGCCCACTTCCCCCTTTCGTAAAGGGGGATTGAGGGGGTTTTTCGGGCTCAGCTAGACAGATGAGCAAATCCCCCCGGCCCCTTTTCCAAAGGGGGAGATTGTCCGAAATGCCATTCGACGGCTGCCTTCTGCACAGGCTTTGCTGATTTGTGGGTAAAGATTACCCGCCAAGGGAGAGGGCTTCTGATGCGGATGGCCCTCAATTTTCAACTTCCTGTAAAACACGCAAGCACTCTTCATGCACCCGCCCGTTCGTTGCGAGGAACGGAACGTTCTCGCCTTGATAAGCGGGGGAATCTGTCGGTAACGGAAATAACGGCGCGCCCGACGGTTGGGTGATGACGCCGCCCGCTTCTTCCAAAATCATCGCTGGAGCGGCAACGTCCCAGAGCTTCGTGAAGGGATCAAAGCTGCCATCAAAGTAGCCGGTCGCCACGGAGCAGATGTGGAGTGCTGCGGATCCGAGGCTGCGCCCCTTGGCGGACTTCCGCATAAAGGGGTGCAGCGATTCAATCACCCCCGCCGAAAAGCCAAATAGCCCAATGGCGTCCAATTTCTCCCGGTCATTCACCTGAATCGGCATGCCGTTCAACGTTGCTCCACCGCCCTTTGTCCCGCTGAACATCCGGTCCGTGTTCGGATCAAACACAACGCCGAGAGTCGGTGCGCCTCTGTGTAGCAGCGCAATCGCAACGGCAAAGATTGGCAGGCTCGCAGCATAGTTTGCTGTGCCGTCCAGCGGATCGATAACCCAGCAGTCGTCGGATTTCACCGCCGACATACCGAATTCCTCTCCGAGAACTGCACTGCCTGGAAAGAGGGATTCCAGCCGCTTCGTGATGAGCGTTTCCGCCGCCTTATCCGCTTCGGTCACGATGTCGCCGACCCCTTTGTAGTCGATCTGGCGAATTTTACCGTAGTAGTCCATTAAGACACGTCCGGCTTCGCGGGCAATTCCCTCAACAGGTTTTAAGAGCTCCACAGGTTTATTCATTCAGTCTATATGTCCTTTGATTTTGATTATCACCAATGCAAGCTGCGACCCTTCGCTTGGGAAGTAAAAGCAGCACACGGATTACACTGATGGCGCCGATTTTCACAGATAAAAACAGAAAAAATCCGCGTTGTCTCGATTTCGGATTAAAAAAGGGCTCAAGGCGGTAACGATTCCACTTAAACCAACCCCCTCAACCCCTGATGAATTTTGATTTCAGATTCAGTAGCGAGTCGATGAACTGCAAGCGTCTTGCGCGCAATGCCTACTCCGATTTCCCATCCGCAGCCGCTGCTGCGTCAATCTGCTTTTTCAGTTCATTGAGGCGCCGACGCACTGCTTTATTACGCCGGTTGTTTTCGAGAAATCCTTCCCATAACGCGACCACCTCATCCGTGTACCCCTGTGAAATATAGTATTCCCCCAACGCAATCGGCGCGGCGTCAGATTCCGGATCTTTTTCCATTGACGCTTTGAAGGCGGTAATCGCTGCATCTGCGTCCCCTTTGAGCAGGGCGAGTTGTCCCTGTCCATACGGCAGCAGCGGATGATCGGGATATTCGGTGGTCAGCGAATCGATCGTCGCCTGTGCCTTGTCCGCTACGCCGCTCTTGTAGGATGCCATCGCTGCATGCACCTTCATGTAGACGATCCGGTTATCGAGGACACGTTCTTCCACTTCGCTCGTCGCTTCCTTCTTCTGGCGTTGAGCCATGCGCGCAGCTGCCTCGTATTTCGTTTTTGCCCAGGAGTAGTTACCATATTTATAGCAGATGTCGCCAATTGCTTTTTCACCGTCGTAGGTATCGCCTTTGCCCTTGGCGATGTCATCGAAGATTCCCGCTCGGTCCTTCTCTTTCAGATGACGGTACAGCACATAGGCAAGACTCTGAAGGGCATCGGGGTAATCCGTTTTGACGGCGAGCGCACGTTCGCAGAATTCCGCCTCTTTCTGATAGTCCCCCATCTTTTGATAGACGAGGCTCAGTTTCCAGTAAATCTCCGGATCTTTGTTTCGATTCAACCCGGCGACGGACTTAAACGTCTCAATCGCTTTTTCGTAATCACCATCGGTATATTGATTCGTGGCCGTGGTGATAACCGCCTCAAGAACCCGTTTGTCTTTTCGCACGGCTTGCTTCAACACTTCAGCAGCACGCTGGTACATTCCGACCTTGCGATAGGAGATCGATAGACGGAGATGGGCATGGTGCAGCAGATCGATCTGTGCATCATCAGCTTTCGCAAGTTCAATGGCGCGAAAGTACAACGCTCCCGCATCACGGTAGTTTTGGTCCATGAAGTAAAAACCAGCAATCTGTAACATGGCGTCATAGTAGGTTCCGTACTGATCTCCCTGAACTTCGCTGCCAAACCCTCTCATAATCCCGTCGGCATTGACGCCGAAACCGGAGTCCGCGGCTTCAGATATACCCATTGCGCGACTCCGTCCGCTTCCTTCGGGACGGGCACGTTCGCGACGCTCCGCCCGTCTGGCGAGCCGGCGGTCGTATTCTGTCCCAGCCGGATCTTCCGGGGTGGGGATACTGGCGCCCATGAGTTCGAGCTCTTTTTTGGCTTCGTTAATTGCCACTTCAGTTCCTTTGACTTTGCCATACCGCTTGACAAGGGTCTGGTAGGTCCTTTTGGCTGCAGTCTGATCCTTCAGATACTCTTGCTCAATCCTGGCTTTATTGGTGAGGGCTTGGGCGGCACGTTCGCTTTTGGGATGGCGGTTAGCGACGTTGTCGTAAATTTCTGCCGCCTTGTCATAGTCCTGCGCTTCCTCATAGCTCTTGGCAAGCATCAGTTGCGCGTTATGGCTCTGCTCAAAGTTTGGAAATTGGTTTACGATTGTGTCAAAGGATTTTTGCGCAGATTCGTAATCCTTCGCTTTGAAATGGTAGACACCCAAACGCCAGTGGGCTTGAGCGGCTTCCTCGCTATCCGGATCGGCAGCAAGCAGATCTTGATATACTTGAACTCCCTGTTCGGGCTGACTCATTTTTTCGATGTATAATTTGGCGAGCCCCAATTGTGCCTGACGGGCGTCCGGGGTCCCCGGTTTTTCATTGATGACCACCTGATAGGCATCCACTGCGCCTTGATAGTCTTGTTCTAAGATCAGTTGTTCCGCCTGCTGTTGTGGATTCTTTGAAACACATGCGTACTGTGTCACCACCATCACAGCAGCGAAAAAGAAAATACTAAACCGAATGGATTTCATGGGTTTTTCTCCTCAGCTTTGGTTAAAAATAGGTTCCGACTTCTTTGTACCACATCCTGCACGATGCTATTCTGACTTCTGATCCGAGGTCGTTGATGCGTCGTCCCCGTTTTGCGGGCTCTCGCCTCCATCAACCTGCTTTTTCAATTCATTGAGGCGATGGCGCACCGCTTTACTCCGCCAGTTAATTTTGAGAAACGCTTCCCATAATGCGATCGCTTCATCCACCAACCCCTGTGAGCGGTAGTGTTCACCCAAAGCAAGAGGCGCAGCATCGGCCCTCGGATCTTTTTCCATCGACGCTTTGAAGGCGGTGATCGCCGCATCCGTATCCCCCTTGAGCAAGCCCAGTTGCCCATGCCCATACGCTATCAACGCATGGTCTGGATATTCGGTGGGCAAGGCATCAATCATCTGTTGTGCCTTGTCCGCCGCGCCGCTTTTGTAAGCTGCCATCGCCGCATGCACATGCGCGTAAACGGCCTGGTTACCGAGAGTCCGTTTCTCAAGTGCGGTTGTGGCTGCTTGTGTCTCCCGTTGGGCAATACGGGCGGCTGCGCTATATTTCGATTTTGCCCAACCGTAGTTGCCGTATTTGTAACAGATGTCGCCGAGTGCTTTTTCACCCGCATAGGTGTTGCTGCTGCCCTTGGCGTGGTCCTCGAAGACGCCCGCAAGCTCTTTCTGATTCAGATGGCGGTAAAGCACATACGCAAGACTCTGAAGCGCGTCAACGTAGTCAGTTTTGATGGCGATGGCACGCTCACAAGATTCCGCTTCTTTTGGATAATTCCCCATCTTCTGGTAGGCGAGACTTAACCGCCAGTAGAGCTCCGGGTCTTTCCCCCGATTTAATCCCACGACTGAGCTGTACGTCCCAATCGCTTTTTCGTAGTCTCGATCCAGGTATTGATTTGTGGCTGACGTGATAACCGCGTCAATCACCCGGTGATCTTTTTTGACAGCTTCTCTTACGACTTCATTGGCACGCCGGTGCATTCCGAGCTTGCGGTAGCAAGTTGCGAGTCGGAGATAGCTATATGGCTCTATCAGCGCATTCTCCCGTTTCGCAAGTTCTATCGCGCGAAAGTACAATGCTCCCGCGTCACGATAGTTCTGAATGTCCAGGTTCAAGTCCGCAATTTTGAGCATCGTGTCGTAATAAACGCCGGATTCACTTCCCAGCGCGCCTGCATAAGTCTGCATAATGTCTTTCGCATCCACACCGAAACCGGAGTCTGCAAATTCATCCACCGCTCCCATGGCACGACTGCGCTCAACACCGCCTCGTGGACGGTCCCGTTCACGGCGCTGCCTCCGACGCTCCAAATAGCGATCATATTGTGATGCCAAGGGATCGTCCGGTTTGGGAATCGTGGCGCCCATCAATTGGAGCTCTCGTTTGGCCTCGCTTATCAGGTGTTCCGTTCCTGCGTTTTTGCCATACCGCTTCACAAGGCTCTGGTAAGTTCTTCTGGCAGCCATCTCATTCTGGAGGTAGTTCTTCTGAAGCTCCGCTTTGTGGATAAGGGCTTGTACGGCGCGCTCACCTTCCGGATGGCGATTGGCGACATTGTCGTAGATTTCTGCCGCTTTCTCATAGTCCTGCGCTTCCTCGTAGCTCTTGGCAAGCATCAGTTGAGCGTTATGGCTCCGCTCAAAGTTTGGAAATTGGTTCACGATCGTGTCAAAGGATTTCTGTGCAGACTCATAATCTTTCGCTTTGAAATAGTAGACGCCCAGGCGATAGTGGGCTTCTGCAGCTTCATCGCTATCCGGATTGGCAGCGATGAGGTCTTGATACGCCTGGACACCTTGCTGAGGGTGATCCATTTTTTCGATGTATAACTTGGCGATACCCAATTGCGCCTGGCGAGCATCTGACGTTCCCGGCTGGGCATCGATGACCGCCTGATAGGCATTAACGGCGCCTTGATAATCTTTCTCCAAGATGTGCTTTTCTGCCTGTTTGTGTGTGTTTTTGGGAATACAGGCGTATTGTGTTATCACCATCACAGCGACAAAGAAGGAAATGCCAAACTTAACACGGTTCATGATTTGTCCTCCTCGAAATGGGTTTATCAGCCGTTAATACATCTTTCTCAATGCGCCCTCCGCAATGAAGTCCAGCACGAATTGACGGTTATAACCTTCCTGTTCGAGAACGGTGTCACAGTTCACCAAATTCCGTTCGTCAGGGCCTTTACCTGC
>JAPUIP010000896.1 GCA_027296925.1 Candidatus Poribacteria bacterium
AGCATATCCGCTATTCGTCAGAATCTCGCGAATCTCCATCTCACAGATCTCGATTAACTCCGGGTCGTTGACCTGCTCGCTCTTATTTAGAAATGTGACAATCGCAGGTACGCCGGTTTGACTTGCGAGGCGGACCTGGGCTTCCGCTTCCTCCGTCACGCCATCAACCGCGCTAATCACCCAAATCGCGCCACGAATTTCCGGTGAACCCCCGACTAACATTTTAACATTGTCTGCATGCGTCAGACCGTCGATATGCGTATAATGTCTGCCGCTCGTCTCATAATCGACCAATCGGTAACTGACGCTAATCTGCGTTCCTATCGAATGGTGAGTTGGCTCCTCTAATTCAAAATGATCCGCTTGCGTTTGTGTCGAGCCAATTCGTGAGACGACCCTGATTACCGCTGCAGTCAGCGTGGTTTTGCCATGTCCTGTACCGCCAAGTGTGCAGATTGGCAATGCTTGATGCCGGTATTGCCTTCTTTCATCCATAATCTTCTCCTGTGGCGTCATCGGAAATTTTCCCGCTTCGGTATCATAATACCATAGATAGAATCGGTTGTCAAAAGCAGAAAGCTAGCAATTTTCGGCAATTATCGAGGACGGTTTACGCAAAGACAGCGATTTTCAGCTTGAGGTGGGCAGAGGGTGAGAACAGATTGAGAGGCACCCGTTGACAAGCCAAAAACGGGCATGCAGCGATTAGGATTAGCATTGGGGTTCGGGTCCGTCGAAGATGAACAGTGCATCAGCCCGCACCACTTTACGTTTTACGTTTCAGTATCTCATCCCGTATACCGGCAGCGATTGTCTGTAACGCAACAGGATTGCCATTCAAGAACGGGATGATGAGATCTGCATACTGCTTACAATGTTCGGTGTAGGTGGGAAAATTGGGGATGACGTCCCGGCGGTACCACGCAACCGCCCACTCGAGATCGCCGCCGCGTTGAGCGACATCGCGTAGCAGGCGCCGCAATACCCGCTCATGCGCGTCCACATCGACGAAGAGCTTAACGTCCATTAAATCTCTGAGTTCCTCATGCCACAGAATCAGATGACCTTCAACGATTACCAAATCACTCGGCTGTATGGTGGCCGGCGTGTCGCCGCGTACCGATGCCCGCGTGCCTTCGGGAGGTGTCTCAATCGGTTGGCGCGCAATGAGTTGGCGGATGTGTCCGACCAACGCCTCCCATCGAACGGCATCCGGGTGATTTGCCGTAATCACCTTCTCCCGTTCCTCAGGGGAATATTCCGACCAATCCCTAAAATAATAATCCTGGTGCAAAATCACCGGCGAGAATTCCTGAAGTGTTTCCGCCAGAGCGTTTGCCAATGTTGTCTTTCCTGACGCGGAACCGCCGGTAATGGCAACGGTCATCGGCTTGAAATTTTGGGGCATATATGAGTCCTTTTCGCATGGAACATGAAGCGATATTTGGGCTTTGATTAATCCGGATTATAGTCCCAGTTTGCTCTCCGTTCTCCGTATTTTTCTCCGTCAATGACGGTTTGATGGCAGTTGAGACAGGCGTTGTAGGAAGTCACGCCGTGCGACTCGTGGTCAAATTGGATTTCAGGCGTATTGTGAACATGACAGGTCAGACAGGTGTACGCCTTGTATGGCAAATCCGTATGAATGTTCAGCCGATTTGTCGCTTTCTTAACGGTGTATTCCTGATGGTTCGAGGCATCGGTTATCAACCAACGGCTGCCGCTCTCTTTTTCCGAAATCGTTGCATGTTGAGACAGGGAAACATTGTGCATGCGGAACTCCCATTGCAAGTCTTCTGAAGCACTGCCTCCTCTATCGAAGTCATTCTGGAAGCGCGAATCGATGCTAAACAGTCGCCCATTGGAGGTATGACATTTCGCACACGGGATATCATGCGCTTCTGTTAACGGAAAGAACGCGTCGTGCTCCAGCTTCTCCCTGCCATGTATGACGATGCCAATGAGTAAAATCGGCGCCAGGGCGAGATGAAAGCGAAGCAGGATTTGCCGCGTGCGACGGGCAGTAAAACTGACAGCGATACCGGTGCCAAGGTTGAGCAGTGCAAGCGAGAACGTTAGCCACGAATGCCATGCGAGGGGCTGGGCAGCGGAGTGAATGAGAACAAGGCATAATCCGAGAGACGCAAGCCTTTGATGATATCTCAGCCAGACCTGCCGCCTGCCCCATCGAATCAGTCGAGTGCGCAGGATGTAACCACTTGCAATGACAATTGCGACAGCGCCGATGATGCTGAGTGTGTGCCGGGCTTCACCAAAACTGGATCTGAGAATAAAAAAGAGAGAGATGATAATCGCTCCGATAACGCCGTGAGCGATCTGCACGAATGGACTCATGTGTGGGGAATTTTCGTTTTTGGAGGCAAGTTATGATTCGCACGGCAATTTACGCGCCACCTTCGGGCTCTTTGTCAGAATCCCTAATACTGATGCTTTGGCATTATCAAGATACAGACTTTTTGCACAGATGTTTGACGGGAGTGTTCAAGATCTGAACAACCCCAAGCGGGTATCTGGTACCGAGTGGAGGTTGTCATGTCCGCATTAGTCTAGCACAACCGAGATACAGATGCAACTGAAAACCAGGTGGAGCGAAGTCTACCAATCGGAAAATTACGGGGAAGAGCTTGACAAGACCGGCGGGATATGTTATACATTTCGACCTTTTGCGGCAGGATTGGGCGAAATTCAACATTGCAACTCAGGAGAGAAGTCGGGTGAAAAAACTAACGCTTCTGTTGTGCTGTTTGCTGATGACACCACCTGTTTGGGCGCAGGATGATCCGGGGGAAACCGTAACGCCTCCCATCCCTGGAAATGGCGGTTTTGGCGGACCTGTGTTGAAAGTGACGGAAATCGACGACAAGTTTGGCTTACTGATTGGCGGTCGAGGTGGCTGGGTCTTCAACCATGTGTTTGTCGTTGGCGGCGGTTTGTACAGCTTGCTCAGAGACGTAGAGATCGAAGATTCGGGTTTTGAACGCGATTTGGAGTTCGCTTATGGTGGACTGGAATTAGAGCTTATTATTGTGCCGCGTCAACGCCTCCACCTTTCCATTCAAACCTTGCTCGGTTTCGGGGGATTGACCGATCGGACTCAGCGATTCGATAGATTTGATCGGTTCGATAGCCGGTTTAATGGCCCGGATGATTCCTTCCTCATTGCTGAACCGGGACTCAATTTGGTCTGGAATATGAAAACGTACATGCGAATCGGTTTGGGTGGGAGTTACCGTTTTATTCGTGGGGTTGAGTTGGCAGGACTGAGCAATTCGGATCTGCGTGGTCCTTCGGCGGTGCTGTCGGTCAAGTTTGGTCGATTTTAATTGCACGAGAAGATGATGGAGCAAACCGATTAAAAGTCGAGCTAAGGCGAAGCGCAAAAAAGCCCCATGCAACCGAAGTCACCTGGGGCGGATGAACGACAACAACCACTGCTGAAATGAAAAATTGAAGAGTCCACCATTCCCCTGCCGCTCAGCCAGCCGCCACCCCAAATCCAGTGCCCGACTATAGGATAAATCAAAACCTATCGTGATTGAGAGCACGATAGCGCTTTGAGTTGCGTCATATGGCTTTTCGCCATTGGGCAATAAACGTGCCGTAGCCAAAGCGTGTACATGAATTCTGCCCGAGCCCGCCTGCCGCGTGGGAATGGCGCAAATGCGCCGTTTATCTTGCCGTTTCCTCTATCGATTCCCCAAAATATGTGCTCAATTTTTCATCAGATCGCTGCTCAAAAAAACGGCGATAGGCGAACGCCCGCGACCTCCTTAAGCATTCTATGCCAATGCACAACGCCTCGATCTTCCGTTCCAACATCGTCCGCAAATTAAAAGAACCACACTGGCTGATATTTCTGATTCTCTTCGTTGGGAGTTTCCTGCGCTTTTCGCATCTGGGTGTATGGAGTTTTTGGGTTGATGAAGTACTTACCGTGGCAGATGCTCAGCAATTTTCAATGAAACACTTTCAGATCAATCCAATCCCCTACCTCGCTGTCAGATGCTCGATGTCGATGGCGGGCACGAATGAATGGGGTGCGCGTCTGATTCCCTGTCTTGCGGGAGTTGTTTCGATTCCGCTTCTGTTTCTGATGGGGAAATCGCTGTTTAACCAGCGAGTGGGGCTCCTGGCCTCGACTTTTCTCGCGCTGTCAAGCTGGCACCTATTTTGGTCGCAGAATGCGCGTTCTTATGTTTTTACCGTTCTCTTTGCCACATTGGCAGCGTGGAGCTTTTACCGCGCTTTAGAGACGGACAAACCCGTCTTCATGGTCGCTTCGCTTGTTTCTACCATTCTCCTCATTTTATCTCACCTCCCGGCCGGAATGCTCATCCCGGCTTTCGCCGGATACGCGATCAGCTTTTGGCGAATAGGTACGTTGTGGGACAATGCCCAAGTACGCCCTTTCGGTCTCCGCTCCCGCAATCTACTGATTTTCTTTCTGCCGCTTGCAACGCCTTTGCTCCTGCTTGCGCTTCCCAAATTTCGTAGCGATTTATTCTCCGGGTGGGGGTTGAACGAATGGCAGCGGAGTCCGCTCTATATCCTCTTTACGTTAATACACGGGCTTGGTGTACCGGTGGCGGTTGTGGCGTTCTTTACCGCGCTGACACGCCCGGCCGATCGTGCTGTCAGATTTCTAATCTGTACTGCCGGTGTCCCGCTGTTTCTACTGCTGATCGCCTCGCGCCTTTTTAACGTTGCGGGCTACTATCTGTTTTTCACGGCACCCGCTTATTTCCTGCTTTCGGCGGTCGGTTGTGACCAAATTTGGCGAGCAAAACAGATACCGCGACCATTGCACTATATTTTGCCATGCGTGATCGTTGTCACGATGCTCTCTCAAGATTACATCTACTTTCGTGTAGAGAACGGCGGACGTCCGAAATGGCGTGAAGCATTTACCACGATCCGGTCGCAGATGCAGGTGGGAGATCGCGTTGTCGTTGCCATTCCACCCATGAGCCAATACTATCTCCCTGAATTGGAGACAATTTCCGTCAGAGCGGTCATGGACGATACGGAGGAGTTTGAGCGGAGATGGAAATTGGAGGGGGGACGGGTATGGTTTGTCGTTGATGCCGGGAACTTCAATGTGGTGGACTCCGGCGAACAATTTCGGGGATGGATGCGCCAGAGAGCGAAGCTAATGCGAACCTATCCGGTCTTTGCGAGAGCGATGGATCGCACGGTCAGTGTATATTTGGGGGAAAGTCAGTTACGGTTCGGACCATGAGTGCTATGACTACGTCGATTCAGGTGCAAAGCCTGTGATGAGGATGTTAAACTATACGAGCTTATGTTCATGGAAAACGATAACCCGCGTTGGTCGACGAGCATGAATGAAACAATGAAAAACCGATTGCTGTGGTGGGGATTGATGTTGCTGTTGGGCGTCCAACAAAGTATCGCACGCGATACGGAGATGATTCACGAGAAGGACAATGCCAGAATGCACCTTGTTCCTGCGGGTGAATACATCATGGGTACGCCAGAAGAGGTCAGTCGCTCCGATGAAAGCCCCGCACATGCAGTCAGGCTGGACCCATTTTATCTCGATCAGTTTGAAGTGACCAACGCCCAATACGAACAGTTTATGGCGGAAACGGACCACCCCGCACCCCTATTTTGGGAAGACCTGCAGCTCAATCAACCGGATTACCCTGTAGTCGGTGTAACGTGGGATGACGCCAAAGCCTATGCGGATTGGGCGGGGAAACGCCTGCCAACGGAGGCGGAATGGGAGATTGCGGCGCGCGGCTCAGATCCGCGGGAATTTCCGTGGGGCAACGCATTCGATGAGGATGTTGATGGCGAAACCATCCACGCTAACATAGCCGGTGATGTCGATGGATTTGAGTTAACCGCGCCTGTGGGTAGCTTCCCAACCGGCGCGAGTGAATTTGGCGTGCACGATATGGCAGGAAACGTGATGGAGTGGGTGGCAGATTGGTATGACCCTGAATATTACAAAGAGAGTCCTGTGGCAAATCCGACGGGCCCCATATCCGGGCTAGGGCGCGTATTGCGTGGCGGTTCCTGGGGCGATATGCCCGACGAAGTGCGTAGCGCGAAACGGAGATCGCTATTGGCGAATCTCGCGGACAGAACGATTGGATTTCGGTGCGCTCTTGATACGCCAGAAGAGCCGACGCAGGGCAATGCGCCCTGGGATGTCGATAACAACGGTACGGTGAACATCCTGGATCTCGTGCTTGTCGGTAGCAACTTCGGAAACCCGAACGCGACGGCCGGCGATGTAGACGGGAATGGCCGCGTGGACATCTTCGATCTGGTCCTCGTCGCTAACCACTTTGGAGAGCGAACAGATGCCAGCCCTCAGGTACGTTCTCTGCAAGCCCCCGCGCTCAATTTTGATGCGCTACCACGGTTGCATGCCGCATTGGCGGCACTGGAATCTGCGCCACATCTATCAGCAGAAATTCGCCGTGTTTTCGAGCACCTGCGGAGGTGGGTAGCAAACTATCACGCCAGGCCCATCACCCGAACTCAGCTTTTTGCGAACTACCCCAACCCGTTCAATCCGGAGACATGGATACCTTTCCAACTAGCGCACGCTGCTGAAGTCACAATCCAGATTTACGACGTAACTGGCAAGCGGATCCGACAATTAAATTTGGGCGACCTTGAACCGGGCATATACACGATGCGGGAACAATCCGCTTATTGGAATGGACGCGATGCGAGCGGAGACGCAGTCGCGAGTGGCATCTACTTTTATCGTCTGCGTGCGGGCGCCTTCCAAGCGACTCGCCGGATGTTGTTATTAAAATAGAAGAGTTGATACGCACAGATTCTCAGGCAAACGTGAGTCACCAGCCCAGAGATGCGTAGGTATTTTGCGAAATTTTATGAAGAAACCTATTGTCTAGATTCAACTAAAAGGCATTAGAATTGTGATTGTCTAACTATCCAAGTCGCCAGATCTATGATTCCTGACTAAATTTATGTCCAAAACACGACCGAGGGCGATGCCGAAGCGTTCAACGCGCTTGTTCAGCGCCACCACGCGATGATCTATGGGCTTGCTTACCGTATGCTTGGCAATCCGGACGACGCCGCAGATGCCACCCAAGAATCGTTCCTTGAGGCCTACAAATCCGTCCGATCCTTCCAATTTCAGTCAAAATTTTCGACCTGGCTGTATCGAGTGGCAATCAATATCTGTCAACAATATAATCGCAAGTCAGATTCTCGCGGACGCACTCTAACTGCCTACAAGATGAATGTTGAGGAAGAAGAGAGACAGTACGAGACGAATTGCCCGGATCGGCTGTTACTCAAAGCAGAGCGTGAGGGGCTAGTCCAAGCTGCGATTGACCAATTGCCGCCGAAACAGCGACTGGTTATTACCCTATTTTACATGCAGCACATGAGATACCGTGAGATTGGCGAATTATTGAATTGTCCGGAAGGAACGGTTGCCTCACGTCTGAATACAGCCGTGCAGAACCTCAAGTCAAAACTTAAAGATTTGTATCCTGAATAACCCGACGATGTTTGGTCGTCCTGCAACCCCAACCAAGGTGGTTGGGAGATTAATATAAGACCGAAACAATCGTGCCCCCATCTTTTTCGATTGAAGGCTACAAAAAAGGGAAGGTCTATGAATCTCGACTGTAAAAGGATTATCGAAGATTTTAGTCTGCATCGCAATCCAGACCTGACTCACCGAGAAAAAGCCGCGTACAAACAGCACCTCGTCGAATGCGTGACCTGCCGCGCCGAGTATGAAGAGATGTTATACACGGCGGCTGTCCTCGAAAGCCTCCCTGAGCCAGTGCCACCGCCGGATCTTGCCCAACGCATTCAGACCGAAATCCGCCAAACCCACCGGCGTTCCGTCCTGGATTTCCTGGTAAATCCGATTGCTCGTATCCTTGTTGCGCTAAAGTTGGGGCCTCATCCAACCTTTGTCAACTACACCGCGATGCTCTTCTACGTGATGCTGACAATCTTCTTAGTCAAGCTGACGTTTTTTGGATCCGTAGGACACGCACCGGTCGCGCTGACGAAGCCCTTACAGCCTCAGACACGGATAGTTCGATTCGCTGATATAAAGCGATCCGCCATGCAGGAGATTCGGATAGAGGCAGAGCAATCCAATGAAGTGCCGATCCAAACTGAAATTAAGGGACCCGCAATAAAATCGGAATCGCAGTAATCACAATTTCGTTTAGGAGTCCGAGAATCGGACTACGCAAGAATCTTTGATCTGTTCGCGAACATCGAAATCAACTTCAGGTTTAACACAAAAGCGCCTCCTCAATGATGAGGCGTTTTTTGTTTGACGCAATTCAAATCCTACCAATGGTAATTGATAATGCGTACAACGCAGAACTCGCCGCTCTTAATTTACGATGCTGACTGCAATTTCTGTCGGTACTGGATCGCCCGGTGGCAGCATGCGACAGGCGACCGCGTCACTTATTCGCCGGCTCAGCAGGTTGCCGATCAGTTCCCCGAAATTTCTCAGGAACAGTTTCAAACGGCGGTGCAACTCATTGAATCGAGTGGCGAGGTGTTTAGCGGTGCCGAAGCGGTATTTCGCACACTCGCCTATGCCCCGCGCATGGGGTGGCTGTTGTGGTTATACCAGAATATCCCTCGTGTCGCCCTCATCACCGAGTGGGGTTACCGCTTTGTTGCAGACCATCGCGCTGTTTTCTCCGCGTTGACGCGATGGTTGTGGGGCCACCACATTGAACGGCCAACCTATTTTTTGACACGCTGGATGTTTCTGAGGTTGCTCGGCGTCATTTACCTGATTGCCTTTGCATCGCTGTGGACGCAAATCAGCGGTCTGGTGGGCAGCAACGGCATTTTGCCTGCCGGCGAGTACCTCCAAACAGTCCGTGAACAGATCGGATTCGAGCGCTATCGTTTGCTGCCGACGCTTTGCTGGTTCAGTACCAGCGACGGGTTTTTGCAGTTGCTATGTGGTGGTGGGACATTTTTGGCAGTCCTGCTGATTTTCGGTATCGCCCCAATGCCGGTGCTGTTCCTCTTATGGGCGTTCTATTTGTCATTGACGACGGTTTGCCGTGAGTTTTTAGGATTTCAGTGGGATGGGTTGCTGCTCGAAACCGGCTTTCTCGCCATCTTCTTTGCGCCGCTACAAATCTTGCCAAGATTCTCGCGAGAGTCGCCACCGTCGCCGACCGTGTTGTGGCTACTGCGCTGGCTGCTGTTTCGACTGATGTTCGCCTCCGGGGTTGTGAAGCTGACGAGCGGTGATGAAACGTGGCGTAGCCTGATCGCGCTGGATTTTCATTACGAGACTCAACCGCTTCCGACGTGGATTGGCTGGTATGCTCATCAATTGCCAGGGTGGTTCCAAAAGCTGTCAGTTGCTGGGCTGTTCGGCATCGAACTAATTATTCCCTTCCTTATCTTTGCGCCACGGCGGCTCCGATTGGCTGCATGTCCGCCGCTTATTGCGTCGCAACTCTTCATCATCGCTACAGGAAACTACTGTTTTTTCAACCTGCTAACCATCGGGCTCTGCCTTCTATTGCTCGATGATAGTAGCTTGCGCCGATTTTTTCCCCGCCGAATGATTGCGCAACTCGACGATGCGCTCCGAGCACCGATTGTCTACCGTCGCTACCTCGGCTTCGTTATTGCGACGCTGGCGACGCTTGTGATTGTGGCAAGCGGCATTCGGATGACAGGCATGTTCTTACGAAACAGGAATCTGCCTATGATCGCTCAACAGGTTCTGAGATGGAGCGCGCCGTTTCACACCGTCAACAGCTACGGACTGTTCGCCGTGATGACAACTTCACGCCCAGAGATAATCGTCGAAGGCAGCAACGACGGCAAGACATGGGCGGCATACACATTTAAGTGGAAGCCGGGGGACTTGGAGCGGCCCCCGCGTTTCGTTGCGCCGCACCAGCCGCGTTTGGACTGGCAGATGTGGTTTGCGGCACTTGGAAGCTATCGCAACAATCCGTGGTTTGTCAACTTTCTGGTTCGCATCCTGCAGGGCTCTCCCGAAGTCATGGCTCTACTGGATGGCAATCCGTTCCCCAATTCACCGCCACGTTACATCCGCGCTTCGCTTTACGACTACCACTTCACCGATTTTGCCACAAAACACGCTGAAGGAACGTGGTGGCGGCGTGAGCGGAAAAGTCTGTATTGTCCCGTTATGTCGTTGCGCAGTGATTGAGGGCGTCAGTACGGCCCTGAAGCGTTCCGTCGCTAGGGACTGCGGAATTCGAGTTTAAGGTGTTGGGGGAGGAAGGTGTTGGGGTTTTGGGAAGGGGAAAAGCATTGGAGTCTTGTTTTTCCCCATTCCCCCATTACTTCCATTACTGTGATGTCAGTGGGATAGTTGTCCCAATGCGTCCCCATTTTGGGATGCTTTCATCTGTTTCAATTGCAGCTCCGGGTTTGTGATATTATGCTTTACGCCTTGCCTCCAAATCGAACGCCTGTCGGAATGAGCCCTGTATCCTCGCCACGTCGCATCGCTTCCGCTGTATCGAGGATGCTCTGGAGGTCGTGCTGCGGTTGATACCCCAACAGGTTTTGGATTTTACTGAGATCGAATTCAAAATAGTTCGACGTTGGCAACCGCGCGTCAACATAATCCAGATTGTACCGATCAGCGAGGTAGGGAACCGCTTCTTCCCAATCGAACACCGCCGCGCCGCCAAGTGTGAACTCCTCGCCGACCGCCGCGTCTTTTTCGAGCCCCAGTACCAACCCTTGAACGATGTCTCGGACATCGGCGAACTCTTGCTTGTATGCACGCCCATTGGGATTGCGGCTGAGCAGGAATTTCTCCTCACCCGTCCAGAGCGATTCGATGGTTTTGATCATTTCACCCTCTTCCGGGTCGTCACTCGTTTGCCCTTTATAGCGTTGATAGACAGGGCTAAACAGGAACAGTTGAGGCAAGCCGTCTTCATTGAGAAATTCGCTTGGCTCGATCACGGTTGCAAAACGAACGACCGTTGTGGGCACGCCGTACTGATGGTGATAAGTCATACACAGTTCTTCGCCGATCCACTTCGTCAGGAAGTACGGCATGTGATGATAACGGCTCACCATCTCTTCCGTGATTGGCTCCTCGAAAAAACGTCCTGCCTCTCCCAAACGCCAGTAGATCGCCTCTGTGCATGCATAAACCAGGCGATGAAGGTTGGGGAGCTCGCTGCGGATACACTCCAGAATATTGAGCGTTCCCATTCCGTTGATATTCAGGTATTGCAGGTTGTCGAACGGCCCGCCAAACGCAGCCGCGAGGTGATAGATTGCCTCCACACCCTCAACGGCACGTTTCACATCGTCGAAGTTTCGCAGATCCCCGACGACGGTTTCGACCCGATCATAACCATCAAGTTTGTTCGCACGACTCGCGTCGCCGGGGTAAACGAAACTTCGAATGTCGTGTCCTTTCGCAAGCAGGCTCTTCACGAGATTTGCCCCGATCCTGCCTGTTCCTCCGGTGACTAAAATCTTCATCTATTTTCCCTCTCGGTAAATCAACCCCGATCCTTCACCTTCGGGCAAGGAAAATTTTATCGGGGTACATCCCAGAATTCCATTGCGCCTGATGGTCTACACTGCCGCGTCGTCCCCTGAATCTGTGAGTACCGCATCCGACTCAAGCAGCGGGGGTGAAGAAACTTCCGCTTCCGACCGGACCAGTGCGGCTCTGCTGGCAACAACTAGCGCAAACCAACCGAGTAGTCCCGCGGCGGCGCCGGCGACGGCCGCAATGCCAGCAGCTTTTCCCGTGACAATTTTCTTCAGCGTTTTCTCATCGAACTCACAGGAGATGCTTTTGGGATTTCGGAACGCAAAACCGCGTTTATCCCCCTTATGCCAATATTCAATTGTCGGTGCAGTATCGCTGTCAGTTGTAATGCTCCCTTTCAAAGACGGTGCATTTACTTCTAAAGTGCTTGTGCTACGTTCACCAACCCACACCGCTTTGGCGCCAACCACTCCCTTCTCGTCTTCAATGGTTTCAAGATTGACACGTGCAAGCAGATTATCTGTGATTTTGAGAACCGCCCGTTTGAATGTGGATATGGATAAAACCCAGTTTTCTAGACTCATTACGCCTCTCCTCGCTTGATTGATTTGGATTTTGATCGATTCGATAAACCATCTTTTCCATAGAATGCGACTTCCATTATCCCACATTTTCTGACAAAACGCAAGGGCGGAAACGAGCCCGGTTTTCTCTTGACATCCTTCCTCATTTTTGCGACAATACCCTCGCGTATTCGTATGATGAAGACTGAATTTATCAATTTCAAGGACATTTATATGAACGAACAATATCTACACCACTTTACCGTTGTCATGCTTTTGTGTTTCATATCTGTTGCTCACGCAGCGAATAGCGATCCAATAATTGGCGGCACACTGATTTTCGGCCGCGGCGGCGATTCCATTGGGTTAGATCCTGGACATGAAGAGGATGGAGAATCCTTCAAGGTGTGCGAGAACATCTACGACACGTTGGTACAGTACAAGGACGAAAGCACTGAGGTCGAACCGGGGCTGGCGGAGTCGTGGGAAACGTCGGATGATGGCCTGACGTGGCGGTTCCATCTCCGTAAAGGTGTTGCGTTTCATGATGGAACCCCCTTCAATGCCGATGCCGTGCTTTTCTCCCTCAACCGACAGCACGATCCAAACCACCCATTCCACAATGTCGGTGGCCCCTACATCTACTGGTCACATACCGGACTTGCTGAGATTGTGGACACAATTACTGCGCTGGATGTGTATACCATCCAGATCACGCTAAAACGCCCCTATGCCCCTTTCATTTACACCATCGCGATGACGCCATTCTCGATTGTGAGCCCGAACGCGCTGCGGAAATGGAAAGAAGATTTCACGAATCACCCCGTCGGCACGGGACCGTTTAAGTTCGCCCGTTGGGATCGCGGGGATAAGGTCGTCCTGGAAGTCAACAAAGACTATTGGGGCGGTCGTGCGCCACTTGACCGAATTATCTTTCGATCAATTCCTGATAATTCGGTGCGCCTCATCGAGCTACAAAACGGAAGTATCCACGCAATGGAGTTTCCGAATCCCGATGACCTGCCCCAAATCCGCGAAGATCCAGCGCTCCAGATTATCGAGCAACCGGGCATGAACGTGGGCTACCTCGCCATGAATATGGACAAGAAGCCGCTCGATACACTCAAGGTTCGCCTCGCTGTTAACCACGCGATCAACAAGCACGACATCATTACGCATCTTTATCAAGGCATGGGGGTGCCCGCCAAAAACCCCATCCCGCCAACGATGTGGAGCTATGACGACTCGATCGAGGAATATACCTACAGTCCGGAAAAGGCGAAACAGTTGCTGAACGATGCGGGTTATCCCAACGGCTTCGATACAACGCTCTGGGCTTTGCCGGTGCCGCGTCCGTACATCCCCGATGGGCAAGCCCTCGCCGCAGCGATTCAATCAGATCTGCGCCGTGTTGGCATCAACGCAAAAATCGTGACGTTCGATTGGGGGACGTATTTGGCGAAAATAAAAAACGGCGAACACGACATGGCAATGCTTGGCTGGTCTGCCGACCTCGGCGATCCGGACAACTTTTTCTACTATCTTCTGAGCAGTGAGGCCGCGCAAAAACCGGCTGGGAATATTGCATTTTACCGCAGCGATGAAATGCAAGAGATTCTCGTCCAGGCCCAATCGATTACCGATCAAGCCAAACGCACGGAGCTTTATAAAAAAGCGCAAGCAATATTTCACCGCGATATGCCCTGGGTGCCGCTCGCTCACGCCAAACAGATCGTGATTATCAACAAAAAAGTCCAGAACCTCAAACTCCATCCGACGACGTGGAAATACTTCCGGCAGATCTGGCTTGAGGAATAAAGCGTGATCATGCGAAAACGGGAAAACTTCCGGGACGCGCTCTTCAAACAAACAAAATATCGAACCGGAAGTGATGATCAGATGGCGTATCGATCAAAAGGGTCGCTCGGAATTCAATGCCTTCATTCAAAAGCTCTCGGCGGATGGAGATTCCGACGCTTCTTCCAATTCTCAAGTATATACCCGGTTTACTGAGGCTGAACCTTGATCGCGTACATCCTTCAACGACTACTTTCGATAGCACTCTCCCTCTTTGGGGTGTCGCTGCTGGTTTTTTTTATGGTTCATCTCATCCCCGGCGACGCTGCACTCATCATCCTCGGAGAGCGTGCCACGGAGGATGCGTTGGTGGAACTTCGCCAACAGATGGGACTGGATCAGCCCCTTTATAAGCAGTATGGCAAATTTCTGTGGGATCTCGCCCACTTAGATCTGGGGCGGTCGTTTAAGACCAACGAGCGCGTCATCGATGAAATTCTGCGGAAATTCCCCGCGACGGTTGAATTGACGCTGGCGGCGATGGGTTTCTCGATCGTTTTCGGCATCGGTGCGGGAATCATCGCTGCCGTTAATCGCGGAAAGTTTTGGGATTATATGACAATGTTCGGATCGCTGGCGGGGATTTCGATGCCGATCTTCTGGCTTGGCTTGATGCTGATCTTGTTGTTCGCTTACACCTTTCCCATTTTCCCGAGCTCGCAGCGACTCGATGTCATGTTAGACCTCGATATTCAGCATCGCACGCACTTCTACCTAATCGATACGCTGCTTGCCGGAGACCTCGTTGCGTTCCGCAATGCCGTCTCGCACCTGATTCTCCCGGCAATGACGCTGGGCACAGTACCATTGGCGATTATCGCCCGAATGACGCGATCTAGCTTGCTCGAAGTCCTCAACCAGCAATATATTATGACGGCTCACGCAAAGGGGCTGCCGAAGCGGATTGTTATTCTCAAGCATGCGCTCAAGAATAGCATTATCCCGGTGCTGACCGTCATCGGTCTCGAATTTGGTTACTTGATGGGCGGCGCCATCTTAACCGAACATATCTTCTCCTGGCCTGGGCTTGGCTCGTGGCTGCGTGCCGCTGTCGAAGCGAGGGATATTCGTCCGATTCAAGGGGGCGTGCTATTTGTCGCATGGATTTTCATGATGGTGAACTTGATTGTCGATCTACTCTACGCCTATTTTGATCCCCGTATCCGGGTTGGAGGGGCGGCGGTATGAAGGAGCATCGTCGTCAAGTCTACCGAGCACTGATCCGCCAGAAATCGGCCGTGATTGGCGCATCGATTCTGATTTTCTTTATCCTCGCTGCGATTTTTGCACCACTCGTGGCAACGCACGACCCTCGCGAAGCGGATGTGATCTCACGCCTCAAAGGTTGGTCTAAAGAACATTATTTTGGAACCGATAAAGTAGGTAGGGACATTTTTAGCCGGATTGTTTACGGTTCGCGAATCTCGATCAAAATCGGGGTGGTTGCCATGACGTTTTCGATCTCACTCGGCACGTCGTTGGGAATCATCGCGGGCTATTATGGTGGTTGGCTTGACAATGTGATCATGCGCGTGATGGATATGATGCTTGCACTGCCGAGCATCCTGCTGGCCATGGTCATTGTCACCATCTTGGGACAAAGCCTCACCAATGTGATTATTGCCGTTTCGATTGTTTACATTCCCCAGTATGCCCGGATTCTGCGTGCCTCCGTCCTCATCATCCGCGAGCAAGAGTACGTGATGGCAGCGCGAGTTATTGGGGCAAGCGACTTACGGATTCTGACAACGGCGGTTTTGCCCAACTGCCTTGCACCGCTAATCGTGCAGGCGACCCTCGGTATGGGCGCCGCCATTCTAGATGCCGCTGGGCTCAGCTTCCTTGGGCTCGGTGCCGAAGTTGGCGAACCGGAGTGGGGCGCAATGCTCAACGAAAATCGCGCCCTCATCCGCCGAGCGCCTTGGACTGTCATGACCCCCGGTATTGCGATTTTCCTCATTGTGCTCGGATTCAATCTGTTAGGCGATGCGTTGCGGGATGTTTTGGATCCACAGGTTCAAACCTGAACCCGATGCTTGAGCAGGCGTAAGTGCATTAACTTCAGTCGCATTCTGGTCTTCGAATGAATGCCTGAAGTCGTCGCGGTGCATGTAAACTTTAATACTCAAAATTAGTTAACATCTGATAGATGGCGTTAACGGAAAACAACCAAAAAAAAAGAGGTTGATTGATGGCCAAAAGTGAAAAAAAGCCAGAGAACGAAAAGATTCTGGTTGTCTGTGAGGTCAAGGACGATCTCGAACAGATTAACCACTATTTGCGATCGCGGGACTTCGACTATCAAAGTACGATCGATAGAAATGTAGGCGTAGGCCTATTTGTGTCCTTGAAGCCGGCTATCCTCCTCTTGCGATTCCCAGATATAAATGAGGCGGTGACCTATCATACGCGATTAAGCAAACAACCGACTTTGACTCAGGCGATCGTTCTGGTTAACCTGCCTGATACAGAGAAAGCCCTCGACCTGATTAAGCAACAGATGATTAGCGATTACTCCGTGTTCAAACCGATTTATGATACCCACCATCTGAACGGCTGTATTATGAAAGCATTCATCCGAGTAACAGAACAGGTGCAGATGAACCAACTCCAGCAACAGGTGGATCAATACAAAAAAGGACTGACGCAATATAAAGCGAGATTGCGGAAAGCCATGCAGCGGTCGCAAGAGGGATTAGGTCAATTCCTTCGGGATAAACTCGATACCTTTCGGAATCAGATGGGCCAGGCAGAGTTTGCAGAAATTGCGAAGGTCATCAATAAGCAAAAATTGAACGAAAAGTTTAGCGGCCTCAAGGCGGATGTGGTTGAAACCGGAGTAAAGGCCTTTGCCCAGAAGATTAATGATGATCTGGAAGGCGACGGCGCGCAGCCAGACCAACAGGGCACCATTTTACTGGTTGAGCCGAATACCAGGGAGATGAGGAGGATTAGCACAACGCTGGAACATCAAGGTTTCTCGATGCTCCAAGCGGAAGATGATGTCCAAACAATCAATCACCTCCGAAAAGATACCCAGGAGATTAATCTGATTCTGATGAGCCTTGAACTTCCAAAGGCCAATGGAATGCTGTTTGCCGCACGATTAAAGAAGGATAGACGGACAAAGTCCATCCCAATTATTATTATGGCAAAGACACTCTCAAGACGACTTATCGTCGCATCCGAAAAAACCGGACTTAGCGGTTTGTTAGCCAAGCCTGTTGGTGATGCCGAAATACTTGCAAAAATTGAGGCAGTGCTCCAGCAAAAATATTGACGCCCCGTCTCAGGAATTCATGAACTTGAGTGAACAATAGATTATCATTTGACTATGAATCCCACCAAAATCTGATTCCCCATTGAGATCAAGTTAACGGAAATTTTGCACATAAGCCAAAATACTAGCTATAAGAGGGGTTGAGCCGTTTTTCTCTCGTTTGTACTTTCTGTCAAGCCGCATGAATGCTAGATTTTTATCAGCCGAATTCCCAAAAAGTACAGATTTCGGTTAAAGTCACTTTTTACGAGATACAGCGTCTTGGATTTTAACCTGCTGTCGTAGTGTTTGAAGAATTTCTCTCACTTCGCTCTGGTATGGGAACGAATTGTTGAGTCTTATCCTTACCACCCTGTCAATCAACTCAATGGCGGCACCATGATGAATCAGACGGTTTCTAATGGTGGACATTGAAGCCTCTTTCCAGGGGGCAGGGAGACCTTTTTTTTGAATAACACACAGCAATTTTCAGCAATCGTCACCAACTGCAAATAGGCTTGGTTTCCACGAAACTTTTGGCTCGGCAGCTTCCCGGCATTGAACGGTCCGGTTGATTCTTTGAAGAATTGTTCAATCGTCTGCCGCCCGTGGTAGAACTGATGAAGTTCTTCTGGGGTTGGTGAAAACGGCAGCCGCTCAATAATCCCATAACGGCTTATCTTTTGCTGACTTTTGCTGTTTGGAAAGGGATCTTGCTCTTTTTCAACCCAGACCGTCCCAAAGCAATGGGGGGAAGTCGAAATGACACGAATCACACCCAGTTCATAAAGACGGGTTTTTGCATCACACCGTTGCCATTTGGATTCATTGAGCGGAATGCCAGTGGCCAAAATCCAGTCATACCGAGCCGCCATACACATGCATAACTTCTGTCTTTCGACGTAGGCGAGTGTTTGCTTCGAAAGGTAGCCACCATCTCAACGCAAGATCGATGGTGCGTTTCTCAGCTTCCGTCGAACATCTTCGAAGATCCATTGCAATGAGGAAATTCCGTGAGTATTGCCGGGCATCAGGCGCTTTTGAAACCGCTTCACCCCGGACGAAGCCAAC
>JAPUIP010000897.1 GCA_027296925.1 Candidatus Poribacteria bacterium
CTCGACCCGCCGTGAATGTGGCGGTGCGAATGCGCCCGACGCCGCCGCGCACCGACCAGATCGGCGCGATTAGCACACGGTTACCGGACGCATCTAATCCCGTCGCCGAAAGCCGCTGCTCCTCGCCGGTACGCATATTCAGCGTGGTCGGGCGGATTTCGATTCGGGTTAATTCCCCGAAACTCACTTCAACTTCTGCGGACGCGCTGAGTCGCCCCGCCGTTGCGACGACACGTCCACTGCCGACGCTTTGGGCATGAAGCGAATCGCCGATCATTTCACCAATCCCGCCTTCGACCCGCCATATCACCGAATCGGTTCTGGGGTTTCCATAACCATCCAGAACGAATGCTCGAAAGGGTTGACGCGCACCCGCGGCGAGTTGGATCGGCGTGAAGGCATCCCCGTGTGGTCTGATGGCAATCTGCTCGGTACGCGCCGGCAGCAGCTCCATCCAAGCAATCGCCTGCATGGCAGATGGGCGATCACCCGCAGATTCATCAAGCGTGGGAATTGTGGCGATAACCTGCCCGCTTCGTCCGGATTGGGTTGCGGCGTAAAAGCGTCCATCCTGATCGATTTCACCGATGCCGTTGGTCACACTCCAGATGGCGAGGGTCGGTACGATGCGTCCCATTGCGTCCAGCGCACGGAATTGGAAAGGCTGCATCGAGCCAACTGTGATTTTCAGTGGACTTTCTGCAGACGATGCCAGAAACAGATCAAGTTGCGCGATACGGGGACGTAGTTCTTGTTGAATCTGATAATCGCCACTTTCTGCGGGAAGGCGCGCGCGGTTACCGTCACGATCGCGAGCGTCGAGGAAATACGCGGTTGTTGAAGCGGGCATCGTTGCGGTGTACGTGTTCGCGATCGGCGTCATTGGCAAGCGCATAAAATCCCCCTCACCAATCTGGCGATAGTTCAATTCGACCTCTTCCACCGTACCGTTGTCGATTACGACCGCGTCGATCCGTATCGGTTCGCCGGTCGATGTAGAGACCGGCGTGTGATAAATGATCGGCGGCGTTGTATCCCGAAGCTGCACCGCGAATTCGCCATCGGCTGGCAGGCGCCGAGAATTCCCGACGCTATCCCTCGCCCGCAGGAAATATTGAAGCGAATCGCCTGTGAGCGCGGAAGCCGAAATCGCTGCAGTATATTCTTGTGAATCCCCGAATTGACGAATTACCCACGCTCGCAAACTCGCAAATTCATCCATTTGTCCGTTCCTGTATGAGACAATCACCTCTGTGACTCCGACATTATCCGCAGCGGCTGCCGTGATTGGCAATTCCATCCCGACTTCAGCGGCTCCGATCGGCGTATGCGCGAGGGTTGGCGGGGTTGTGTCTCGGATTTCAATCTCGCCTGCGGCGGTTGATTCGTTACCAAACGCATCGACCGCAGTAATTTGCCAGCGCAGAAGCGCGGAAAGCGTTGTCCCCACAGGGATTTCCCATTCATAACGATTGTTGGGGAGTGGAGCAGGCACAAGGTTGTCCCCAAACCTCTCCCCCGGCCCCTCCCCTAAAAGAGGAGGGGAGCTTTCTTGACGCAATAGATCCAGGGTGAGGCTGTTGACACCCGACTCATCTTCGATTTGGGCGCTGATTCTAATCGAGGTGTTTGCCTCTGCGGTTGTTGGCGCGTTGACATTGGAGATTCTCGGCGGCGTATTATCGGTTTCCGAAACCACGCGAAAATTGAATCCATCCGTCAACTGCCCGTACATTTTTGCGTCAAGGCTGACGTTCACGGTGTAAATCCCCGGCTGAGCGGATGGCGGCAGACGAAACGCGAAACGGAAAAAGTCCTCCGGCAGTTCGCTCGTAATCGGGTTGCTGCCGACAACGACGCCGTTGGGGTCACGCACAACAACAAACGGAAAGATCAGTCGCGCGCCAGAGAAGTTAAAAAAACGGTACAATTGATTGCCGCGTGTATCGAAAATTTCATAGTGTACGGTGACCAGATCGCCCGGCCGATATTGGTTCTCATCCGTGCGCGCCGTCAGTGTAAACGGTTGCGCGCCGCTGTTCCCGATGAGATGCGTCCCCGGCGTATTCACCCGTAGCGCGTTAATGCGGAGTTCATAAGCGTAGAGGATGCCATCGAGATCGACAACGTAGCTGAGATTGAGTTGATAGGTCAAACCCGGCAGCAGTCGCATTGGACTCGCATTCTGATCAAAAGCGAGGGAATATGCCTCCGTGTACGCCGCGTCATAGCCGATGGAATTCTCGACGATGTCAACGAATTCCTGGGAGATATTCGTCGCCAGGATCTCGTACAGCGCAAGTCCTGTCGTTGGCGGGAGCTCGAGTTTCAGTTCAGCCGTTGACTGAACGGTGCCATCAAAGCGGATCGTGGTATTTGGAGAGGTGACGATTTGGTTGGCTAAGACCACATAGTGTAGCGCAATCGAGCCTTTTATCACAACGTGGTAACGTCCGGGTGAAATAGCGGTTTGCAGTTTGCCGTCGTTGTTGAGCAGCCCGACAAATCCGAGAGCACGCTGGCTCGGGCGGAAGGCGACTCGGGCCCCCACTAACGGCTCCGGTTGGCGGGAAAAGTCGCTTTCGCCGATCGCCTCTACGGCCACTGGCACGGTCTCCGCAATGGATAGCGTCACTTCTCCCGGCGCACGCATCTCTCTGACGATGAGAAAGCTCTCATTCACCCGTCCAGAACTGCTCGAAAAAGCAACCACACTGTACTGTCCGGCGGGGAGATCGAGTGTCACACGTCCCTGTTGATTCGTGACGAAACCGACCAGCCCATCACCTCGCGGCTGAGGTGGCTTGACCGGTTCCACATTACCGTCCGGATCGAGCGTGCCGGGGAATATCTGAACGTTCACTGACGAAAGCGGATTGCCGCCGCGGTCCCGGACGTTGACTGTCAGGGCGGCATCGGCGGAAATGGTAAATATTGCGAAGAGCAGGTGGAGGGTCGCAATAAGCAGAGGAGAAGCTGAGGCAGCGAAAAAGGGGGGAATTTTTCTTGTCATCATCGCACAAACTGGCTCATAGGTAAGCCATCTGTCAAGAGGAAATCGGGGGCAGTGGGGCAAGGGGGATTGGAGGGGAAAGGACTCACTGCTCTCGTCAATAAGGATTGGCGTCTCCGTCTGCCAGCCAAATATTCCACTTGACTCAATTTCAGCAGACGCCTCATGTCCTTTCCAACAAACGAAAATACTCATCCCGAGAGATTTCTGCTGTCCGCAAATTCTTTCTGATAATTGCTACAGGGACCTCATCATAGGTCGGAATTACAACAGGTCTCAAGACGCCCGGCTTCGTATAGGAGCGATGGCTTCCTTTCTGCCGGGCAAAGCGAAAACCAGTCGCAAGAAATATCTTCTCCAGCGCCTGCCAGTGGACCGGCGTTATTCTTGGCATTCTCAGACTCCGACAGTGATGGAATGCCTTTCAATAGCAACCCAAGAAGGACCCATCCAACTTCCCTGATTCAACGCATAACCTGATTCGTGAAGGATTTCCTCCAGGGTTCCCATATCCGCTGCAGTTTCTAAGAAGAGTTGTACTGCCTCATCTAAGGCGTTTTTCGCTGCCTCCGGTGTTTCTCCGGAACTCATTACATCCAATGGCATAGCATGAGCGATAAATTGACTTTCCTCTTTCCAGATTTGAACTGTGCATTCGATGTTTATCTTCCCATCCATGTTATTCTCCTATCACAGGGGGCATCAGCGGTCATGTTCCAGGATAAACCTAATGATAACGTTGGGTAGACTCGCTGTCAAGGACAAGTTTTTTCAGACATTCCAACTTTGTTCGGAAATTTGCCCCATCTTTCGCCTTGAGTCTATCTGAAATTTCTGATAGAATGGGAATGAGGTGCAAAAAATGATCGATAGTAGGCCGGCCAGGTGTCTTTACCGTCTCAGCATTCTATACGTTCTGTTAGCAAGCTGTAGCTCACCGATCGGTGAAATAGAACCGCCGTGGAAACTTCCGGCGAAAGATGAAACCCTAATCCAGGCAATCACCGAGCCAATTCTGCTCAGCAAGGTAGAGACGCCGCTTCATTGGTGAAACACAGCATTCGGGGCAGGGCTGCCTTACGTGATTGAGATGATGGAGCGGGAAACGGATCTCCCGGCGCGTTTAGCGGAGGCTGGCAATCGAAGCATCCTCACTTCGGAAGCGCTTGCCGAATCTGCCGTTCTGTTCATGGAGCCGCTGGAAGCTACAATTTTTGAACGGTGGGAAGTCAAGGGAATGAAAGCCTACACAGCAGAGGAGATCCAATCCTTGCGGGATTACCTTGAAAGTGGCGGCTTCATCTACTTGCTGACACATGGCAGCGCGAGCAGAGCCTTGATCGGTGCCAAGCGGCTCGTTCAGCGCATTTTACCGGAGACCTCGCTAACGCCGCTCTCGGTGAATCATCCCATCTATCGCAGCTATTTTCAGTTGGAGGGGCCGCTTGCCTATCCCTATCGGCGCGGTTTCCATGAAGACGAGAAAATCACCTGGTTGGGAGCGACCCTTCATGGGCGCCTGGCAATTCTCGTGGACACAGAAGAAACGCTTCATGTCGTTGATCAGTGGATAAAGCTGAAGGAGCAATCGCGGATTTATACTCAGCTTGCCCCCGCTGCGGCGGCTCGGTTAGTCAATGTTATCATTTATGCTGTCGCCCAAGACATCAAATCAGCGAACGAACGAATAAGTGAACTGAGGAAATGAGAAAAAGCAGTCGTCACGACAAACGGGACAAGGGACGACGGCATCATGGGTGAATCGGCAACGCAAGAGAAAAACCAACGACAATGTCCGAATTTCAGTGTTTGGGGATTCCCCACCTCACGGCGATAACGCTAACGATTCTTCTCCCGGTGGCACTTGCCGTGTTGGTGAGAAAAGCGAATTTGCCAACGGCAACACGCACCGTTTGCTACCTCTTAGGCGCAATCCTACTCACCAATGAAGTGGGGCATTGGTGCTACCGATTGTTTCGAGGAGAGTTCAGCTTGCTCGTGCGAGAATTCTTGCCCATCCATGTCTGTGGGCTTGCGACATTTGCCACGGTGTTTACGCTCCTTCTTCGAAATCAAAAACTTTATGAATGCGCCTATTTCTGGGGATTGGTTGGCACGTTCAACGCCATCATCACCCCTGAGCTCGAAGTCAGCTTTCCGCATTACCGGTTCTTTCAGTATTTTGTGGGGCACAGCGGAGTTGTTGTCGGCGTGCTGTTTGCCACATGGGGGCTGCGAATGCGGCCAACGCTCAAATCTCTATTCCGTTCATTTTTTCTCATCAACCTCTATATGGTGTTCATTGCAGGCTTTAATCTGTTGGTAAAAACCAACTACCTATTTCTCTGTGAAGCGCCGGACACGAAGTCTCCGTTCTTCTTCGCACCCTGGCCCTGGTACATACCGATTGTAGACGGTATTGCCCTTGTGTTTTTCTTTCTTGTTTACGCGCCATTTTTCATTAGCGATTGGATGAAACGCCGCCGTGCGCAACTCGCGGCATATTAAGTCAAGACAAGTCATGCCGGTGAGAGCACCGTTGTGGGGACGGCGTAAGACCGAGAGATTGGAAGACAAGAGACATTTCACTTAGCTTTCGGAGACTCCCGGCAGCAAAAGTTTAATTTCCAAATCAGCGCAATTCCGCACGAATATTGATAAAGGCTGAGGCGAAGGCTCAGGCTGAGCAACAGCAGGCCAGTCCGATGAAACGCTGATTCGCTATTAGAAATGATGTCCATCGGGAGATACCCCAACATCTTGTATGGTAAAATTCACGATTACACAATTTTCTTATGCGAAAGGTAAGTTTCATGCTCAAAAACGACAAAAAGACAATCTTCGGTTGGTGCATGTATGACTGGGCAAATTCTGCGTACATAACCACCGTCGTGACGGCGATTTTGCCAAACTACTTTGCAAGGGTCGTCGTCGGTGAAGCGGGCGTCCGAATCGGAAACACCCTCTTCAGCGCAACCACGCTATGGGGTTATATGGTCAGCCTGGCAGCGTTTTTTGTGTTTCTGTGCGCGCCAGTACTCGGCGCCATATCGGACTTCTCTTCAGCAAAGAAAAAGTTCCTGATGGTCTTCGCCTACACAGGAAGTCTATTCGCGATTCTTCTCTATACGTGCCAATCCGGCAATGTATGGCAGACGATGATTTTTTTCCTCATCGCGCAGATTGGGTTTGTCGGGGCAAATGTCTTCTATGATGCGTTCCTTCCACAGATTGCATCCGAAGACAGAATGGATTGGGTGTCGGGCAAGGGGTTTTCCTTCGGGTACATCGGCGGTGGATTACAATTTGCGATTGCGTTGGGGCTTGTTGCTGGGCACAAACTCATTGGCATCCCGGATCAAGGCATGGCTGCCCGGATTGGGATGGCGATGGCAGGACTGTGGTGGGCGGGATTTACCCTATTCACCTTCAAACATCTGAAGGAGGCGGAAGTCGTTGAAGAGATACCCCAAAAGTATCAATCCAAACCGAAGGTGATTGCTTACATCGCCATTGGGTTGATTCGAACATTCGCAACGATGCAAAAGGTGGGGCG
>JAPUIP010000898.1 GCA_027296925.1 Candidatus Poribacteria bacterium
CTCTTTTTTGTTGTACACATCGCCGACGGTCAGGCTGACCAGTTCGGTGGCGCGTAAGGCCCCGGCAATGCCGACGAGAAGCATCGCCCGGTTGCGGATGGCATGCCGACCCTTTATCGAATCAAAAATCGCAAAAATTTCTTTATCTTCTAAAGCCCGCGTCGCTGCCATTAAAACCCTCCTGTTGAGATTTTATTGTCCTCTGCGCTAACCTCTGACGATGTAAGACTCAGGTAATCGACAAGGGAGGCTATTGTACCAAAATCGCACAGCTTGGTCGATCTAAAAGCGACTGCCGGTTTAGCCCCACTTGACAATCGGAATTTTCCGTTGCGGTGTTTTCTGTTCTCTGGTATGATAGCCGGAAACTGTGAAATTCAGCGATTTCCCCCAGCGCTAGACCCGGGCGGTCTTCGCCGGCTGACCCAAGAGCACGATGCGATTGGGTCCGTGCATTACGGGAACAATCCCTGGGGTCTGGATAGGGATTTTCTAATATATGGACTATCTGTACAAAGCGTGACTCCGTTTTGAAGTCAACAAAATGCGACCTGAAAACTCGTGACGAATACACCGACACAATGTTGGGGAATATTAACAGAGGACAATTGGATGCAAAGACGAAAGCCCACGTTACACGAAAACCTACCCATCATCGAGGTGCGGGACAAAGTGACGCTTGATATGCTGTTCGCCGACGCACAAGCGAGCCGATTTTTAATCCGCAGGCTCTCTGAGAAGGCAGCGATTGTAATGCCCGGTCAGTTTGACGCCCTTTATGCTCAACTGCGAAAACTGGGTCATACGCCCAAGGTATCGGAGAAATAATAAGATGACATCTTGTCGTTTTGACACATACTTATCAAAGATGCGCGTGGAGTCACTCAAATCGATGGCGCGAATCTTCGGTGGGCGGAGTCAGATGCGCAAAGCGGAGTGCATCAAGAGCATCTCAGGTGGGCTCGCCGATGCCCGTCAAGTCAAGGCTGCCGTTGAGCGACTTAATCCGTTTGAGCGAACCGCACTTGCGCAGCTTAAAGAGATGGGTGGTGAGGCGGAGGTGGGTGCTTTGGCGTTGGCGATTCGCATTTCGGGATGCAAGCTTCCAACCTCGAGAAGATATTCATCTGACCCGGCAATTTCGCTGCTGGAACCATTGATTCAACGCGGTTTAGTGATGAGTGAGAGGGGAGTGGATTACCTCTTCTTTTCCTCGCACATCTATTCTGATGAGCCACGCATCGTGTTTTCAGATGAGCGATTGCTTGCTGGGGTTCAAACGGTTGAGTTTCCGCCTTTTGCGATTTCGCCGACCGATGTGCCGCTACGCACCGGGGTCCGTCGTCCTGCTGCGATGCTGCTCGACATCATGGGCATGCTTTCAGCCATTGACGAATTAGGTGGCTTGCCCCTGACCAAGTCGGGGAGGGTTCGTAAAAACCCGCTGAGAAAATTGATGCGTGCGCTTGGATGGGAGCTCGAAGGCTTTTCAATTGACGGGCTAACTTTTCCCCGTCCCGGTTTGGCGTTCCCCGCGACACTTGAGAATTCGGGGTTGTTGACTCGCACAGATGGGGGGTTGGAATTGGGGGTTTCGCTTGATACGTTTGCCAAAAGAACCCCCGTCGAGCAGATTCGCCCGCTGACCCAAGGTTTCGTTGGTAATTCTGAGTGGCAGGAGTTGGAAACACAATCGTGGTATGATGCCGGTGAATCATACGTTTTGGGCAGACAAGTCCTGTGTCTTGCAATGCGGCGGTTGCCATCCGATACCGATGGTTTCTTCGCCATCGACGATTTATCGGAAATGCTGTTTTTATGCACCGGGGCGCATTTTTCGCTAGAACGCCGGGTGTTTCGACCGGCATTCGCGTGGCATCGGTCAGAAAAGGAGGCGGAGAAGGAAGAACAAAAATGGATGGAGAATCGGCGAAAAGCGTGGGAGAAGTTAGAACGCCGCTTTATTTCAGCCGCGCTTGAAACGTGGTTGTATTATCTCTGCCTTGTTGAGTTGGGATGGACACAAGGCAATGATGCACCGACGCATTTTCGGTTGACCGAACTGGGTCGCGCCGTGTTCTTGCCAAAATCAGACGTCGAGATAGAGGCTAAAGTTGACGAATCACAGCCCGGCTGGGTGATTCAACCCAATTTTGAAATGATTGTCTACCTCGACACAACCTCCCCGACACAACTCGCATTTCTCGAACGTCACGCCCAGAGAGTGGAAGTGCAGCAGCATACCGCTCATTATCGGATGACGCGGGAGAAGGTCTATCATGCGTTGGAGAACGGCTCGACGCTCGAAGAACTGCTATCGGGATTGAAGTCTGGCTCCGCGATCGAGATACCGCAGAATGTCGAAACTGAGATTCGCCAGTGGGCGGCGTTGCGAGAGGAAATTGCTTTGCACAGACAAGCACGGTTGCTCTTTTTCCCGTCCACCCGTTCACGGCAGAAGGCAATCGATGGCGGCTTCAAAGGTACGCCTATCGGAGATCGATTCCTGTTACTGGCTGAGCAACAAGCCGACGACCTCTCCCGTCAGAAAAAGTTTGACTACGCGAAAGCCTTGCCCAAATGCCTGGCGGTCACAGAGAAAGGGCAAATCACACGGACGGATTCGGACCTCGATTTGCTTGTCGAACCCACCCTCGACCGATGGGCAGAACGAAAATCGAACGGCGGTTGGCTTTTGACGCAGGCCAGTGTTCAGGCGGGGTTAGATGCCAAACACGCGGTTGATGAACTGTTCGACTTTCTCGGGGAGCGATTGACGCATCGAATCCCGTTGTTGCTATCCATCGCTTTGCAGGCCTTCAGCGGGGAGAAGTTTGACGTAAACATCGAGTCAGTGACGGTGTTGTCCTGTCCGATTCCAAAGGTCTTTTTGGCCATCACCCGGAGTCGGACGTTAAAACCATATCTTAAAGGCCAGTTGGGGTCGAATCTGGTGGTGGTTGAAACCGGCAAGGTACAGTTGCTTCGGGCCCAGCTCGAATGGTTGGGCTTGCAGATTTGCGATGAATTGATTATCCCGGTTGATGCGGATTAAGGTGGGATTCCAACATCTGTCGATGGCAAATCATCAACGGTTTGGCAAACGAATGTCGTCTGATTATCCCGCGGGGCTCGGTGAACGTTGCCAAAACCGCCACCACTGCCGTTTGTATCGCAAGTCCTCAAGCTTCAGATTGCTACGTTCAAGTTGTTCAGCGAGTCGGTCTCGTTCTTTGTGACCCATCGCGAGTAGTTGATGTAGCTCTTGGATCTGCTTATCTTTTTCCTCAATCTGCTTATCTTTTGCTTCGACTTGCTTGCAGAGCGTTTCTATGGAAATATCGCTTTCATTTCCCTGTGCTTTCACTTCTGCTTGTGCTATGCTTATAAATGCTAGCACAGCATTGCGAATCAGTTTGGCGAGTGAAATACCCAGTTCGTCTGCTTTTGCTGTGGCTTGTTCGTAGAGTGCGGCTTCAACTCTTGCGTTGAATTGTTTCATTTTGCTAGCTCCCTGCTTTCATAGTTTTCGTAAAAGCACAACGATAGCAGAATCGAATGGTTTCAGCAAAAGTCACCCTCATGTTGCGCCACGCGGATATCTGCTGACGGCGCTGATACAGATCACAAGTCGAGATCCGTGTGCGACTCGCAAGAAAGAAAGGATAAATCCATGAAAATTCTGATTACCGGTGCTGCCGGCGCGATTGGCTCAACGCTCGTGAAAGGGATGAAAGACAGGTATTCGCTTCGCGGTTTTGATTGTGTCCCGACGCCCGACCTTCAAGACACCATCGTCGGGGATATTGCCGATTTCGATGCCATCGAAAAAGCCACCGCAGGGGTAGACGCAGTTATTCACCTTGCAAACGCCGAAAGTCTTCCCGTCGGCGAACGCCCTCGTACGGCGGGCGGAGAAGCTGATCTGCCCTCGAAGAATTTCGTGGGTATGTTCAACGTGCTTGAAGCGGTCCGTCAAAACGGTGTGCGTCGCATCGCCTACGCCAGCCGCGCCGGGCTGCTTTCGCCTTACCCGAAGCATATCACCCGAACGATTGATATGATGCCTAAACCGCAGAGTTACTATTCGGTCAGCAAAGCGTTCGGAGAAAGTCTTGGGTATATGTACGCAAGCCAGTTCGACATAGAATTCGTGGCAGTACGGATTGGTAATTTTAATCTCAATCGCCCGCACCCCGAGCACCCGCACCACCTCAGTCATGCCGACGCGGTTATGGTATTTGAGCGAGCTGTCATTCACCCCGGCGTGAAGTTTGAGATTGTCTTCGGCGTTTCGGACAGCACGTGGCCGCTGTATGACCTGGAACATGGGCGCCGGGTTTTAGGCTACCGTCCGCAGGACAAGTCAGAAATTGAGCCCGAAATTTGACGGCTGGACATTCACTGACGCTGATCCACGGACCGGATTCCGGGGAAAAGAAGGTAGCAAGCGGGGAAGCTAACACAGCGAGTTCGTCGGACATCCAACTCCTTGACGCTTATCCACGGGCGGTTGCGAATGCCTTTGACGTAGCATATCATGTCGGAAAAAATAAACCATACAAGCCAGCGTAAGTGTGTAAATGGGAACAGGTGATTTCCGATGGAAAACCGACCGTTTGAGGAAAATGCTTGGCCGTTTTACGCCGGATATGACGACAAAGTCGATGGTTTCGGCCCTCATCAATGACGCAACCACCTTTGGGGCACAGATGACCGCCTTGTCGTTGGCATGGTCAGTCGAGTCGATGGCATAATTTCCGGCGAACCAAAACAGGGAGAGAAGAGTTAAATTGATTATGTACTTCGTCTACATTCTCCAATGCGAATCTGGCAATTATTACACGGGTATCACCACCAATTTGCACAGACGATTCAAAGAACACCTCAATAAAAAGGGTGCGGCTTACACTAAAGCGGACAAACCGATTAAAATCGTGTATTATGAAGTCTGTCATAATCGATCAGAGGCACAGAAGCGGGAAGCTGAAATTAAAAGTTGGAGACGAAAGAAGAAAGAAGTGCT
>JAPUIP010000899.1 GCA_027296925.1 Candidatus Poribacteria bacterium
TATAATTTCGACGCTACTTATAGGCAGTGCGGTATCGTCTAAAAGGATAACATGCCGACGGGTCGAAAATGAAGCGGTGTCCGGCGAAAAAACGGGTTCTCCCAACCCGTGTCCCACAAGGCTTGGCTGAGATGTGGGTCAGGATGAGTCTCTTGGGAGAGGCCGTACGTCGGTCGTGAGTTCCGGTGTCTACCAGTCCGCCACGCTGCCGTCCGACTCGTAGTAGTGCTCTCCGCCCAACTCCTCCTCGAATATGCCGCGATTCTGTTCGGCTTCCTTCTCGTCAATGTCGAAGCCGAGACCGGGTTTGGTCGGCAATTCGATATGTCCATCCTTCACCTGCCAATCCTCCCGCAGCAGTCCGTCCCCCAGACCACTGTCGACCTGTTCCTGGATCAGGAAATTGGGAACGACGGCGTCAACCTGCAGCGACGCCGAAAAAGCCACCGGCCCAATTGCGCAGTGCGGCATGATGTGCATGTAGTATACTTCACCCATGTTTGCGATTTTCTTGAGTTCAGTAATCCCGCCGGTGTGCGACGTATCAGGCTGGAGGTATGCGACCGCGTGCTTCTCAAAGATTTCGCGGAATCCCCAGCGGGTCAGCAGGCGTTCACCGGTCGCAATCGGAAACGGCACATGATCTGAGACCTGCTTCAGGGCGTCCACATTCTCCTGTGGCACCGGCTCTTCCACGAACATCGGCCGCATCCCTTTCAGTTGGTGGCAGATCTCAACCGCCAGTGCAGGGGTCATCTTGCCGTGGAAGTCGAACGCCAATTCCACGTCCGGGCCGACCCACTCCCGCATCAGGTAGGCACGCTCAACGAACGCATCAATGACGGCTGGCGGCTCATGCGCTCGCCACTTACCGCCGGGACCAGACTTAAACGCTTTATAGCCGCCTCGCTTCTGAAGCATTTCGAGCCGTTCTTTGGCGCGGGCTTTTCCCTCGTCCGTCATGCTCCCAATTCCCCAGTGCGCGTAAACACGGATGCGGTCTCGGACCGCACCGCCCAATAGCTTGTGCGCCGGCACATCGTAGTGTTTGCCGGCAATGTCCCATAGCGCCTGATCGATGCCGGACAGGGCGGTCATCAAGATGTTGCCGCCTCGGAAAAAAGCCGAACGGTAGATGTGTTGCCAGTGGTGCTCAATGCGTAACGGATCCTTACCGATGAGGTAATCCGAAAGCTCCTCAACAACGGCAACGGTGCTCTTTGGCTTCCCTTCAAGTGTGGTTTCCCCCCAGCCGACGATGCCGTTATCGGTCATGATTTTGACCAGTCGTGTCCGCTGACGAGGAAAAAACTGTTCAATTTTGGCAATTTTCATTTCGTTACTCCTCTCTTATTAGATATGATGCAATTGGAATCAAGTAGCCATAAGCGGCTTATATTTTACGCAATATGGCTCACATTTCACGTCAGATCCGCCATATTCTTCGGCGTTTTTCTTACCCTAAATCAATCGATTCAACGTCGCGAAGTAACCGTCAATCCCGGCCATGCCCCGGTGCACATTCACACCCAGCGCCTTCACCCGCTCGGAACTGACCGGCGCCGGCTTGGGAAGCGCAAACGCTGACACTTCCGCCTCGCTGCCGGTCACTTCACATGCCAACTGAGCCAGTTCTTGATTATACACAAACATATCGCAGAGGTTGAAAACTTGACCAAATGCCTTCGGATTGCCGACCGCCGCTGTCAGTGCCATCGCAACGTCATCGACACAGACGACGTCGCAGCCAAACGTGCTTTCATACTTCTGATCCGCCCGGACGCTCTCCATGATGTCGCGCCAGACGGTCTTTTCTAGATTCGGGTGGACGCCATAAATCCAGGCGCAACGGAAACGGGTCGTATTCAGACCGAACTGCGCATGGTAGACCTGACATGCCGATTCCAGGATGGCATTGTGCATGACATAGGTGTCCGAAGGCACCCGCCACGGTGAATCTTCGTCAATCGGTATATGGTCTACATCTGCCGGTGTATAGACGTCCGGACGAAGGAGATACGTGCTCGTCGTGCAGATGAATTGGTTCACCCCGGCAAGCCGGGCAAGTTCAAGCAGCGTCAACGATCCAAAGGTATTGGAACGCAAGTGTTGCAGTTGTCTATTTTCATCGTCCACGGTGGCGTCGTAGGCGGTGTGTATCACAACATCGGCGCCGTCGACAAATGCACGCAACGACCTTTCATCGGTCATGTCCCCCCGGCAGAGCTCGACGTTCAATTCCTCAAGCCAGCGAACATCCCTGGCGGGGCGGACAAGTGCACGGATACGGTGCCCGGTCTCGACCAGTGACATGACCGTATGCGATGAGACAAACCCGGTAGCGCCTGTAAGCGAAACACGTAGACTCATGGGGTTCTTTGCTGCTGTGGTTCTGTCACTTTCGTTCGATACTTCGTTACGCCACCCGCGCCTCACGCCGCCGAATCGGATTCGGCAACCACACGGTTGCGCAGCACACCGATCCCTTCCACTTCGATTTCAACCACGTCGCCAGCCCTCAAGAACACCGGTGGCTTCCGTGCGAATCCCACACCCGACGGGGTACCGGTCATAATGATCGTGCCCGGCAGCAATGTCATGCAATGCGACAAATAGGAGATTAGCTCCCGGCACGAGAAGATCAGATCTTTGGTGTTCGATTCCTGCATCATCTCGCCGTTGAGACGGGTGCGGATGGGAGCGTTGTCCGGGTCCATGTCGGTTTCGATCCACGGTCCAATCGGCGCAAAGGTATCGAACGACTTGCCCCGTGCCCATTGTGCGTCCAGACGCAACTGGCAGTCACGGGCGCTGACGTCGTGACCGCAGGTATAGCCAAGGGCATAATCAAGCGCGTCGTCCTCCTGGACACGGCGCGCTGTTTTCCCAATCACGATCGTCAATTCACACTCATAGTCCACTTCATCCGGCGCCATCTGGGGCAGAACGATGTCGTCGTTTGGCCCGCATACAGCGGTCGTGGGCTTGAGAAAGATTACCGGCCGCTCCGGCAAGGGCATGTTGCTCTCCTCAGCATGCGCACGATAGTTGAGACCAATGGCAATCACATTCGTGGGCGCAACGGGCGCCAGCAACTGGACCTGATTCAACGGGATGGTTTCGCCTGTCAGATGCCAGGAACCGAAAATGTCACCCGCAATGGGTTGAAGGCTATCCGCATCCTGAAGTTGGGCATACCGGACGGTTCCGTCCTTAAGAAAGCGTGCGATTCTACTCATTTGTTGTTTCTCCTTATGGGTAGTGAGGTTTGACAAAGAAATTGAAAATTGACGATTCATGCAAGAACGAAATCAATCACAGATTACGACCAGATCGAACCAGTGGCAGGAGCAGGACAATCACCGTGATGATCAGGATGGTTAAGGTGATTGGGCGTGTCCATAAAAAGGAGAGTTCCCCATCACTGATGAGAAGGGCGCGCCTGAGATTTTCTTCGAGCAATCCGCCCAACACAAATCCAAGCAGCATCGGTGCCATTGGAAAATCGAGGAGCCGAAAAACGAGGGCGAACCCGGCAAATCCCACCATCAGATAAATGTCAAAGTTATTGAAAGAGACCAGATAGACCCCGATCAGGGAAAAGAAGAGTATAAACGGGATGAGGAACGGTTTCGGCATCGCCAACAGACGGGCGATATAAGGAATCAAAGGGAGATTGAGGATTAACAGCATGACGTTCCCCAAATACATCGATACAATTACCGACCAGAATACCTCCGGATGTTCCACAAACAGACGCGGGCCTGGCTGAATGCCGTAAGAGATCAATGCCCCTAACATGACCGCCGTTGTCCCAGAGCCTGGAATTCCCAAAGTGAGCAGCGGTACAAACGATCCGGTGGACGCAGCGTTATTGGCTGTCTCTGGCGCCGCGAGTCCCCTGAGACTTCCCTTTCCAAATTGGCGCCGGGCGTGACCTTTTGCCAGCGCCTGTTCGCAAGCATAAGCCAGAAACGAGGCAATCGTGGCACCGGCACCGGGCAACACACCGATAAAGAAACCGAGCACCGAGGACCTGCCAACGCTCGGTGCAATTTCTCTCAGTTCCGCCTTTGAAACTTTCAGACTCCCGAAATCGATCTGGCCGGGAGCTTCCGCGCTGTCTGACGTTTCATCCGGTTTGAGGGTCGTCATCAGGGCTTCAGAAAGCGCAAAGGTTGCCATCGCCAACAACAGAAAGCTCAGACCCTCCACCAGATCCAACTGCCCGAAAGTGAAACGCTGTATCCCGGTTGAATTATCCATCCCTACGGTGGACAACATCACGCCCAAGACCGTCATCAACATTCCCTTGAGGAATTGACCTTTTCCGGCAAAAGCGGAAACGGCGGTCAGCCCCATGACCATCAGTGCAAAATACTCCGCCGATTGAAAACTGAGGGAGACGGCGGCAAGGGCCGGTGCCGCGACAAGCAGAAGAACCGCTCCAATCGTTCCGCCTGCGAATGAAGAGTACGCGGCAATGGCAAGTGCTTTTCCCGCCTTTCCGGCTTGCGCGAGCGGATACCCGTCGAAGGCGGTTGCAACCGTCCCGGCAATGCCCGGCGCATTGATGAGGATCGAAGATGTCGAGCCGCCAAAAACGGCGCCGTAATAAACACCCGCCATGAGAATCAATCCCGACGCGGGCTCAAAACTATATGTGATGGGAATCATCAGGGCAATCGCGGAAATTGGTCCCAATCCTGGCAACATGCCGATGAATGTCCCGGCAAACACGCCCACACAGACCATCACAATATTGATGGGAGTCAACGCCGTGGCGAGTCCCGTCAACAGCCCTTCTAACATCAGTTTGACTCCAGGAAGCGTAACACGCCGGGCTCAAGGTAAACCGAAAGGAGTCGCGTCAAGGCAAACCAGAACACGACGGTCACGGCAATTGAAATCGGTAGAATCATCTTCAGCCGCCGCTCGCCCATAATCCGAAACCCGCCCCCCAGAAAAAGCGTGGTTGACATGAAGAACCCGAACGGTTTAATCGCTAAGCCATAGCCGGTCATCAATAGAAAGAGGTAGCCGATACGCCGCCAGCGCAATCCCTTAAACGTCGCAATGACCGAATCATCTCCGCCACTCCTGCCAGGCAGAATGAATACCAACACGGCGATGACAATCCCAAACACGCTCAACGCAATCGGAAGGCTGGCCGGTGTTACGCCAGAAGCTTCCATTCCCGGTGCTTGGGGCAAATTGAGCGCCATTGCGCCGTACGCAATTGAGAGTGTCAGCATCACAAGCGCACCCACTCTGTTTTTTGTCATCAATCGCCCCTCAAGTCACTGAAGAAAGCCAAGCGCTTTTAGTAGTTCACCAATGGTTTTTTCCTGCTCTTCCAAAAAGGCGTAGAATTCTGCGCCCGGCTTATAAAGATCCGCCCAACCATTGCGTTCCCGTACCTGTTCCCAAGCCGTTGCTTGATACATCTTTTCGAACACCTGAGTGTACATCGTCACGGTTTCATCATCTAGCCCCGGCGGTCCAAAAAAGCCGCGCCAATTGACAAACGTGACATCGTATCCCAGTTCTTTCAACGTCGGGATGTCGGGGGCGGCGGCGGATCGCTTTTCGGCGGTGATCGCCAGGATACGAACTTGCCCGGCTTTGTGTTGCTCCAGGGCTTCTCCCAATCCGGTGGATAATACTTCCGTTTCTCCGGAGAGCAATCCAGCTAGCGCTTTCCCGCCGGCATCGTAGGGAATATAGCGGACGGATTTGGGATTCACACCGGCCGCCTGAAACGCCATAGCCGCAACCAGATGATCCATACTGCCGCGCCCGGACCCGCCGCCAACGCTGAGCTGACGCGGATTCGTCTGAAAGACCGTCACGACGTCTTGCCAATTTTTGAATGCCGAGTCCTGACGAACCGCGAACACGCCGTAGTCCGCAATGACAGCCGCGATCGGCGTAAAATCACGGAAGGAGTGCGGGAAGACTTTCTGCAGCGAACGGATCAGCAGCGGGGTGGAATTGACCATCAGTGTCTGTCTCTGACGTTTTGCGGTCTTGATCAGATACGCCATTGCCTTTCCGCCCCCGCCGCCGGACATGTTCTGATATGACGCATGTTTAATGAGTTTGGATTGGGTCAGGGCTTGGCCCACACCCCGCGCCGTTCCATCCCATCCACCGCCAGCGCCGCCGGGGATGAGGAAATGGACTTTATCCAGTTTGGGCTCGGCGTGGGTCTGACCGACAAAAATACCAAAGCTCAGTAAAAATGCAGCAAGCATGGCGTGCGATTTTGTTCTATTCAAGCGGTTCATAAGGTGTCTTACCCATCGGCATCAAATTAAGCATTTCTTTTGTTCAGGCTCTCCGTTAAAAAACAATCACATTGCGGAGGGCTTCCCCTTTCTCCATCGACTCGATCGCTTCGTTAATCCGTTCCAGGGGATAGTGGGCGGTAATCAGTTCGTCCAATTTCAGGCGCCCGTGTTGATACAGGTTGATTAAACGTGGCACATCAACATGCAGTCGGGTCGAACCCATACAGCTCCCAACAATTCGCTGCCCACCGACGACAAATTGACGGACCGGAAACGATGCAGTTGCACACTCCGCCGGAATGCCAACCATGACGACCGATCCCTCCCAGCGAATCATCTTCAACCCCTGCGCCACAACGTCCGGGTTCCCAACGGTGACAAACACATAGTCCGCACCTCGCCCCGACGTCAGTTCTTTGACATGGTCTTCTGGGGCAGATTGCTCCGCCGCATTGATGGTATGGGTGGCGCCAAAATCCCGCGCAGCCGCTAATTTATTCGCTAAGATGTCCACCGCGATGATTGGATGCGCCCCAGCGAGGAGCGCCCCTTGGATCGCATTGACGCCAACGCCGCCGGTCCCAATCACGACGACACTGCTGTAGGGTTCCACCTGGGCGGTGTTGACGACGGCACCCAGGCCGGTAATGACACCGCAAGCCAGCAGCGCCGCCCGATCCAAAGGCATCTCCGGGGGAATTCGGACCACCTGCGATTCATCCACAACGGTACACTCCGCGAAGGCGGCCGTCCGTATCCCCTGTCGTAGCGCTTCGCCGTGCCGATTGTGAAGCCGACTTTCCGTCTCCAGAGCGAACTTTGCCTCACACTTATGAGGCAATCCCGTGGTACAAAAGAAACACCGCCCACAGGAGCGTAAGAGAGACACGACCACGGGGTCGCCCGGCTGGGCGAGCGTGACTCCTTCTCCAATCTCCTCGACGACGCCGGCCGCTTCATGACCGGCCACCAGCGGGAGATACGGGTCTGCTCGGCCCCTGATGGCGTTCAGATCGCTGTGGCAGACGGCGGTGGCCGCCAGTCGGACTTTCACTTCCCCGGTCTTGGGCGCATCCAACTCCACCTCTTCGATCACCAGGGGTTTACCAAATTCGTAACAGACAGCCGCTTTCATTGTCTTCTCCTTTACGATGCGGTTTGATTCCAACCCGGCCGCGGGCTAAAGCCGAGCAGGCGCTGCGCCTTTTCGGTACTGATTACACTGGCATTTCCCTCAAGTTTCCCACGAATCTCCACGCGGTCCCCGAAATTTTGTGCAATCAACTCCGCCGTGGGTTCTCGGAATCGGGTCGTCGGCTGGGCCAGCAGGAACGCCTCGTGCCCAGACACATCCGCCTCCAGTGCCAGTACGTGTGCCTCGGCCACATCCCGCGGATCGGCGTATGCCCACATCACCAGCGTCGTGGGATTGTCCGGCGTCGGTGCCGGCCAGGGGAACTCCGTCTGACGTTCGGGCGGCACGACATTGGTGAAGCGAAGGCTAACTACAGACGTCGTCGAACTCTGCGTGACCATCTGCCCAATGCTTTCGCCGATCTGCTTGGACAGCCCATACGGCTCAAATGGCATCAGCGGGTGTTGTTCGTCAAGAGGCAAGTACAACGGGATAAAGGCCTGCGGGTTGGGTGCCCACCCCACGGCAAAGGCGCTGGAAGAGAAAACCACCCGGCGCAGTTTGTTAACTTGTGCAGCCCAAAGGACATTGAAGGTGCTCCCGACGTTGTTTTCAAAGATTTCATGGGGCGTACCGCCGCCGGGACCGGGAATGGCGCCCATGTGGATGATCGCTTCGGCGCCGGTCAACAGTTGGTTGACCGGCTGCGCGTCGCATAAGTCGATCTGAACGAATGGCGCCGGTGACTCGTTATAGGCAACCCGGTCTGTTGCTCGCACATCATATCCCTTTGCTATCAGACGCTGGACAACCCGCCTTGCAAGCCGTCCGGCGGCACCGGTGACGACAATCATTATCGCTTTTCTCCCCTATTCGCTTCTAGCGGCACAATGGACCGCCGCGACCGATCTTGGGCTCGTTCTCGCCAATTCTAAAACGGGCTCTTAATGACTCGCGCGAAAGCCTGTTAACTCCACATAGCCATTTCCGCCAACAGGCTTTCCGCGACTGGTGCCGGTGACCTTCACGGCGCCTTCCCAGTATCCTCCCATCGAGAGGTTCAATTCTTGGTCTGCCAAATAAGGTTCAATCACCAGCATGACCTGTTCGGATGGTATATGCATCCGCCAACGGGAAGGATAGCGTATCTGAGTTTTCGGACTTTGCCAATAATCTAAGGCATCGATCTGAATGTCGGAAAGCGTCAGCGCACGAACCTCCCCATCACCATGAACAAGCACACCACGGCTGAAAGGAGACACACGACTGTCGCGTTCTCTCAACGTACCAAACATGATTTCGCGCGCATCAGAAAGCTGCAACGCGAACCAACTCCACCCCACTTGATCTTTCCCCATTAAGCCGCTGCCCCATTCACGGTCTAACCAGCTTAACCCCTTGACCTGAAAGGTCTTGCCATCAATCCCAATGGTACCCGTGGTGGGCATGCGGGTTAGTGAATAGTAGTATGAAACCGCATCCGCTTCCGCGCTTTTCTGCGCTCTGCCGTTGTCGCCTTGAAGCACAACCGGTTTGCCACCTTCGAGCAGCAGATTGATAGCAATGTCACCTTCGGCCGCAGAAAGATACATGAACGTCCCTTCTGTCCTCGCTATGCCCGGTATGATTTTTGGGGGTTGGCTTCCATCTACAGCCGACCAACTGTCTACCCAGACCTCAAAAGGCTGGGATTGGGCGCCCGCGAGTCCGACCGCTCCCCGGCTTTTGCGTTCAAAAGCGTGGAAGCTTTTCTGTTCAACATCGGTGAGCGCAAAGTGAGCCATGTACGTCTGGTTTGTCGCCCACTTCGACTCCCGTTGGGCAGGCTTGGGTGTCAGCGCCAGTCGGAAAAACGTGAGCTGGTAACCGAAATGCCGTCCCGATTGGGTTTCAAGATTACCGGTGTAGTACCACCATTCGAGACGGTTGTCAAGGTGGGGACCGTGGTCGGCGGGAAAGGAAAAGATGCGTGGGTCGGCATTTTTCGGAAACCCGATACTTTTGTCTGGGCGCTGCAGGAGTTGCATGAAAGCGTCTGCGGAATCCGTGGCGGTCATTTGCACTTCAACCTGCTTTGCCGTAATTGAGATTACAGTGGCAATTACAACAACCCCACCAAATATCGAAACAAGTCGAAACATTTAGCTGTCCTCCAAACAACTCACCTTCCAAGATTAGGCATTTGCATGTTTTGTAATTTTACCACAGGATACTTTTTTTGAAAACCGAAAAAAGCGGATGAATTTGGCATTTAATATGGAGCATGATTCAATAATCGGGGCTGCGATTTTCTTTGACGCAA
>JAPUIP010000009.1 GCA_027296925.1 Candidatus Poribacteria bacterium
AAGATGCCCATCCCGAAAGCGTGAAAATGCGTAAAACGCGCGAGCCCGCCAATCGACAGTTCCTTGTCAGGCTCGGCGGCGGCATATACCTCTTCATAGGTCTCCAGCGGATAATCTGGGCGTTCATCGTACGGATGACACCGGACACAATTGTCCTCGAAAATGTGTTCGATTTCCCGATAACCGGCTTCGGTTCGGCCTACTGCGATCCACTCCTCAATGGCGATTTTCTCCTGCTCCGTGGGCAGGTACTCCCGCATGGATGCATTAATTTTGATGCCAAGCCGCGTTTTTGTTCGATCTCCGCGATAGGTAATAACGATGTCCTTGATTGATGCGAGGCCACTTTCATCTCCGTCTGCCTTCCGCGTGTTGAGTTGAAGGTTGATTTGCGCGAAGAGGTAGGCGCAACCCATCACAAGAACGAAGAGACTCAGGATCAGCTTGTGAACGAAGGACAGTTGACCGAGCTTGATTGAATTCATAAACCGAACGCAGAGAATCAGTAACCCAGCAGCGCAATTCCCTCCCGGTATGTCTGAGCTGATTTCTGCAATGACTGAAGTTCATCATCGGTCAGTTCGACCTCGATAATCTGTTCGACACCATTCGCGCCGAGTTTAATTGGAACGCCGATATATAAATCGTCGATGCCATATTGCCCAGTCAGATGGGCCGAACAGGGGATGAGCCGCTTTTTATCGCGGAGAATTGCCTCTGCCATCAGAGCAAGCGAGGCGCCGGCTGCATAGTAACCGCTCGTTTTCAGCAGATTGACCACTTCCGCCCCGCCGTCTCGTGTCCGCTGTGCCATCTCTTCGATCCGTTCTTCAGAGATGAGTTGCGGAATCGGAATTCCACCGACCGTTGTGTAGCGCGGCAGCGGCACCATCGTGTCTCCGTGGCCGCCCATGACAAGCGCACTGATGTCTTCGACAGATACACCAAGCTCTAAGGCGATAAAGTAGCGAAACCGGGCGGAATCAAGGACACCGGCTTGCCCAACAACGCGGTTGGACGCGAAACCCGAAACCTTCCACGCATGATAGGTCATGATGTCTAGTGGGTTCGTCAGCATCACAATAACACAGTCCGGCGAGTATTTGACAACGTTTTCCGTGACACTCCCGACAATGCTTGCATTCGTCTGCAAGAGATCTTCGCGGGTCATGCCCGGCTTGCGGGGAGAGCCGGAGGTAATAATCACGACATCAGATCCGGCAGTCGCTTCATAGTCCAGTGAACCTGTGATGCCGGCATCAAACAGTTCGACGGGTGACGCTTGCGCCATATCCAAACTCTTTCCCTGTGGCACGCCATCGATGATATCCACCATCACAACATCGCCAAGCTGCTTCTGCGCAATGAAAAGCGCAGCAGTTGCTCCGACGTTTCCAGCGCCGATGACGCTTATCTTTTTACGAGCCATTCCTTTCTCCTCAAGTTAATGCTTATCGTTGTTTGCGATTGCTTCATGATTGTGCGTTGGCGTATGCTTCCCACCGCTCCTCGACACTGGCATCCTCAACGGTTTCCATGATGTAGTCGCCAAACGCCTGACTGGTGGCGCCCGTGCTGCGACCTGTCATAACCACCTTGCGCTCGTACTGTCCACAGATGTCGAGGGCTTTGTGCAGTTTTTGGCCGAGTTCATCGAATCCAATATGCTCAAGCATCATGGCGCTAGCCCTGATGAGGGAGCTTGGATCCGCGTACTGCGCCCGACCTTCTTGTACCATTCGTGGCGCGCTCCCGTGAATGGCCTCGAACATGGCGTACCGTTTGCCAATGTTAGCGCTGCCGGCCGTTCCTACACCGCCCTGGATCTGGGCAGCCTCGTCCGTCAGAATATCACCATACAGGTTGGGCAGCGCAAGTACCTGGAAATCCCTTTGACGCGCCGGGTTTATCAACGCCGCAGTCATAATGTCAATGTACCAACTATCCCACTCAATATCCGGATACCGCTCAGCGACCTTACGAGCGATGTCGAGAAACTTGCCGTCCGTGGTTTTGATGATATTCGCCTTTGTGACGATCGTGACCTTCGTCTTACCGGTGCGTTTCGCGTGAGCGAAGGCAGCCTCAATAATGCGCTCAGACCCCTGGCTTGTGATGACGCGAAAGTCGATGCTGAGATCCTCGGTCACATTGATGCCCTGGCTGCCAACCGCGTACATATCCTCGGTGTTCTCACGAAAGAAGGTCCAATCAATGTTTTCACCGGGGACGCGCACGGGGCGAACGTTCGCGAATAGGTCGAGTTCCTTACGCATGGAGACGTTTGCGGTCTCAATATTAGGCCATTGGTCGCCCTGTTCCGGCGTGTGGGTCGGGCCCTTTAGCGTGACGTGGCAACCTTTGATCTCTTCAAGCACATCGTCCGGTATGGATTTCATCTTAGCCGCGCGGTTTTCGATCGTGAGCCCGTCGATGACCCTAAACTCAGCCCTGCCAGCGCTGACCTGGTCACGCAGGAGATATTCAAGCACACGTTGTGTCTCTGCACTGATGGTAGGCCCAATACCGTCACCGCCGAGCATACCGATAATGATGGGCGATATAGATTGATAATCCAGCCAATCGGGTTCTTGTTTAAGCCTTTCGACTCTCTCAAGCTGTTGCCGCAAGACGTTTCCGAAATGTTCTGTTGCGGTCTCAATTGCTTGTGAGTTGACCACTCTGTACTCCTTTCAAAAAAAAGCGGATGCAATTGTAAAGTGAACGATAAGGAATGGGTACCAAATAACTTTGTCATCACTTCGGCAAGCTCCCCTCGAAAGTGACTGAAAGGAAACTTGTGCCGAGCTTCGAGGTAAGCTTCGAGGAGCTTGCCCCGAACTTTGAGGGGGAGCTTC
>JAPUIP010000090.1 GCA_027296925.1 Candidatus Poribacteria bacterium
CATCGGCAACCCACGACGTCGTGAAAATGAGATGCCCAGCAATCTCGTCATCGAGCATCGCCTGCGCTGCCGCTTTGCCCAACAGAAATGCGGTTCTGACGTTGACAGCCATCGTCTCATCCCATTCGTCGTCGCCATATTCGAGTAACGGCTTTGGAATGACCATGCCGATATGGCAGAGCGCCGTGTGAATTGGGCCGAAGTGGTCGCGAGCCACAGCCATCAATCGGTTGACCTCAGCCGCCTGAGTCAGATCTGCCCGGACGTAGTTGGTTTTCTCCAATTTGATTTCGGTTTCTTGTAGCCGCGCTTCGGCTGCAGTCGGTTCCACAATGTCGTTGACGGTGACATTCGCCCCGTGATCTGTTAATTTCTTAACGATGCCAACTCCGATGGCGCCGCAACCGCCGGAGATGACGATGTGGCGTCCACCAAGCGCATCTTCACGAAAGCACATATTCCAGCTCCTTTTCAGTTGAATTCACGCCGTAGACAGCGGAATTGCTCCCCCATCTACTCCCCATACCCGAGGCTGCGGAGATGCGCAACCGATTTTTCGATCCGTTCTTTGACCCGCGCTTCGGTCAACTCCTCCCCGCGAACACCTTTAGCTGACGACCTCCATTCAAATTGCCACGACGGTCGAATGCACAATTCTGACAAGATGGATTCGGAAACTCATATCCTCATGGCCGGCTTGGGACATGCTGCCATAGTTAAAGCAAAGATCAGAAACATGACCGGAATATCCACAAATTTTGCTGCATCAAATCCCATGTGAAGGGAAGGGACGGTCGTGATAATCCACAAAAATCCGACATAACCGCACAATAGTATTATCAAAACGAGGCGAGCCCTGGAATGTCCCATGAGCGGTTGAAAGCCCCCGGTTTTTCCTTGCGAATCAGTCCAGGGCTCGACACGCCCCACGCCTAAGAATCGCAGCCATGTGATTGGGTACGCAATCAGGTAGGGCAAAATAAGAGCGGCGCCGGCGATACATACCGCCATCCAACCTTGATACCACCCGCCATCCGTATCCTGAATGCGCAGCGTTGGTGAATCGTGTGTAGCGAGTTTGATCTTGTCGAACCAATCCAACCGCTGCGTCCATCGCGCCCAAAATCGATGGTGCGCATCCTGGGGATTATAATAAAAAATTCGCTTCTGTTGATGCGGCGAAATAACGAGAAAGTAGGTTCCCAGGCTCAGATAACTGAATGCCAACACGCGGTCGCCGACCTCAATATAACCGTGAAAAATGAGGCCGACCCAAATTGCGAACCGCCGTGTCCACGGGAGCCATAATCCTATCGTCAGAAAACATTCCGTGCCGAGCACCAGAGCTGTCAACGTGTTAAAAAACGTTCGGTTGGAGAGTAAGGCAGTCAAGATGTCGGGAACTCGATCCATCTGACTCAGCCACTCAGCGACATCCAATCTTCTATCCCAAAGCACCCGACCGCTCCTCCAATCGGCATCCAGAATTTTTGAGGTCGCAGAAGCCAGATAAATCAAGGTCATCTGCAATCGGATTAAGGTGAATGTCCAGATGGGGCCCCAGCCTTTCTGCTTTTGCTTTGCGGCATCTAGGGAAAGTTCGCGCCCACAGGGTGACACAGATAACAACAATAGGGATAGCAACATGAAATAGCGATTGTTGCTGTACCAATATTGATTGAGGAACAGATGGAACCCTGCCGCCGCCAAAGCAATAACCAAAGCCCAGCGGGTCCTGTAGCCGATGATAATCAAGAACCCCGCGATCATCATCAGCGCCACCACGAGCAGGTAGGCGGTTTCCGACGGGAGCGGATACCAATCCCAATAAGGCACATAAAACTTGGCACGATAAAATCCGTCGTCTGCGTATTTCCGCACGAAAGCCCATGCATGTCGCCACAGCATAAATCCTAAAACAATGCGAAAAAACGCCAATCCAACCAGGGGCCCCTCCGCTTCCGTCCATTGCCTCCAACGGTTCCACATTCCCATGCAGTCCTCATCGAGAAAGGGCGGAAAGCGCACGGGAACGGCTTTCCAATGTGGCGTATTGCCACAGTCCCCCGGCTTTTTTGTATTGTACCTTCAAAACGAGTTTCACCGTTTCTTGATCTTCGGGCATGCGGTCAATGACATAATTCAACGCATACTGGAGGTATTTCAGGGTGACTTCCATGCCGACCCTAGCCCGTTTCAATTTTTCCAGATTTCTAAGCCCAAAATCCCGAACGTAATGCTGCCAAGAATAGGAGACTTTTTGCCCATCCCCAGCTCTAACAGACCATTTTCCATTCCTTGTCTTCACTAGACGCCCATCCTTCAGGAGGCGATATAATTCGGCTTTATAGCGAGAACTTTCGGCAAACATCCAGAAGCCAAAACGCTTGTCGATGGCAAAGTGGGCTTGAATGATAAAAGCGGCTTGAATTAACAAATAGGCGGTACAGAATGTAAGAATGCCGAACTGTCTAACGGCTCTGAAATTCATTGCTGGCGTCTACCTTCCATTTGCCTACCAACAACAGGCCCATGTCAGTTTTCTTACTGCACCAAACTAGCATGTTCTCTTCCTCCTGTCAAGCAAAACTTTCATAAAGCCCTCCTTGATACGTGCGAATCTGTCACAGTTAATGTGAGCTCCATATAGCACACCCGGCTGGGGCCGGAAAGACGCATCGTGTGTGTACAGGTGTTAGACATCGGTTATTGACCTGATACCTATTCGATTCTTCGCCCAGCCCACAATCCAGCGCGCGCCCTAAGAATTTGGCACAAATATTGCTTAATTTGCAGGGGCGCAAAATCATGACGATTCAGATCTGATAGTGGCTAGACACGTTCACTCCAGATATCACGAGCTTTCGTCATTCAGCGACGACGTTTCGTGTTTGGTGAAGAGGGTTCCAAACAACCTGTCGGGTTCGGATCAGCTCGCGGCACAAGAACCGTTTTACCTCAAAGCTGACAGCCTATGGCCCATTTCAATCTCATATTGGCATTACTGTTGCATAGTGGCTGGAGTCAAGAAAGGGAATGAGGCTCAACAGTGACCGGATGTCAACAAAGACTATTGGGCCGTGTTGCTGATCAACGAGCATTCACCCTTTCGTGGTGAATGGGGCCAAATCGAAGAAAAATCCAACATCCAAAACTCAGAAAAGGAACATAACAGATGAAATTGACAATAGACAGTCTCTGCGACTCCCACCTGGCACTTGATTTTATACTGCCTGTTCTGGACGGTGCGGCTCGAAGCGATTTTCAGAAAAACGCCCAATCCGATGAGCAGATCATTCGGCTCTCTCTCCCCAGTTCAATGGCTCTGGTTCCCGTTGTCGATGCCGTTATTAGCGAACTTGTCGAACAGATGGCATTCGACTCAGAAACCCGTGAACAAGTGATTTTGGCGGTGATTGAAGCCGGAACCAATGCCATCAAACATGGGAACCGGAACCAGCCCCATCAATTTGCGCATTTTGAGTTCATCTGCGCTCCGGACCGGCTGACTGTTGTGGTTGGGGATAAAGGGAAAGGTTTTGAGCCGGAGCAGGTCCCGTCTCCACTGGCGGATGAGAACCGATTCAAAACCGGAGGTCGCGGGATTTTTCTGATTCGGGGATGTATGGATGTGGTGAGTTATGAAGCGGGGGGAACCATCGTACGAATGACGAAATACACGAAGGAGGCCCCAGCCGCTGCAGCCTAGGATTCAACGCCGTGCCATGCGTGCAGTCCGTGCAGAACTCGCATACCGCTATTGACGGAAATCGTATTCGATTCTCAGATTCTAGCGCCTCGCATTTCGCTAAATCCACATCAGCAGCGTCGCTTTGCATCGACAATGGCATCTGGTATTGCTCTGGCAAGTGCCGCCATGTAATTCTACCGTCCTGACTATATTTCGCCGTTATCCGGTGCCCAATCGGTATCGCCCTGACCGTTCATCACCTTGCTCTATCACCGTCGTGCCCCACCTGGACGAAGTGATATTCGCATTGAATTCCAATCCACTCAAATGCGCCTCGCCACTCAGGCGGTTTGCGTTTTGGGGGATCTTCTGGATTTCCATCTCCTCCCCGGCTCCACCAAAGCTGAAGGTCTTTTTTAGCGATATGATCATGACAAGCCCCTTCAGCCCCGCTCTTATCCCATCCCAACAATCGCCGGACGTAGCGTCCCCACTCTTAATTCCACTTCAATCGTATCGTCATCTGTTTTCTGTATGTTCCGTCTGCAGGCTGCTCGACTTATTCCCTGACTCGGATTGGCTCCAGAATGCTGCATCCCAATCGCAGGCTCAATCCCGTTAGAAATCTGTTTTTGATTTCGTTTCCCCACCGCGCTCAACCGGCTTTCCTGCCTCCTCCAGAGACTGAGCTGATAGCTCTTCCAGCACCTGAATTGCTCCAGCGTTCGTCAACTGATTTCAACTTCCGCACCGGGCGCAGATGACGAATATGCGCATGTTGCCCAAAGTGGTGTGGCGGAGTTTACACCCTCAGTCGGGTAGTTTACCCCGAACTTTGAGGGGCAAGCTCCCCTCAGATGAAATGCCCGACTGTGAAAACTTGTGCCGTGGAATGCCCGACTGAGGGTACTGGCTTCGCGGTATGCCCAACGGAGGGTGCAGATTAAAAGGCAAAGGCAAGAATCTTTGCTTTTGTTTTTCCAATCCGCAATCTGAAATCTGCAATCCGAAATCGAAAAAGCAAGTTCAGATCTGGCTTCGAACCCGCTTGAGGGTTTGATCCTTATATCGAACTCACGTTATCTCTAGGTCT
>JAPUIP010000900.1 GCA_027296925.1 Candidatus Poribacteria bacterium
CATCAACTCCTTTTACACATCACTTTCCAGCCTGACGTTTCAACGCATCAACAATTCGTTCCGGTTTCATGGGCAATTCCTTTATGCGCACACCCACTGCATCCGCAACGGCGTTAGCCATCGTTGCCAGTGTCGGCGTAATCGGTGGTTCACCGACCCCCTTCGCGCCGAACGGCCCATTCGGCGCGGGAACTTCAACAATCACCGATTGAACTGTTGGGAGGTCTGCGGCGGTCGGGACACGATAATCGACGAAGCCGGGATTCACATTGCCGTTCTCGTCATACTGCATTTCTTCCATTATCGCCCAAGCGAAACCCTGTACAGTGCCGCCCTCGATCTGGCCTTCGACGCTCATCGGATTAATAGCAAAGCCGACATCTTGAGAGGAGACCAGCTTGAGTACCTTGACTCGACCGGTGTCGATATCCACTTCAACTTTAGCAATCTGTGCAGCGAGAGCGGGGTTGCTTGCCCCGAATGTCATCCGAGTGGACGAACCTTTGCCAACGATAGGCCCACCTGCCGTTGATAGGCTATAAGCCGCTAATTCCGCAAGGCCAATTGACTTTGGTTCCTCACCGACAATTGTTGAAACTCGACCATCTTTAAGTTCGAGGTTGTCTATTTCGGCATTCAACCGCTCCGCAGTGAGTTCGAGTATGCGTTTGCGGGCATCTTCAGCGGCGAGCTTGGCGGTATTGCCCATTGTGAAAGTAACGAGGCTACCGTTGGAGCCTGCTGTGAAAGGCGCAGAATCGGTGTCGCCACGAGTGATTGTGACCTGCTCGTAAGAAATGGTTAAGACTTCGGCAACGATTTGGGCGATAGCCGTATCTGTCCCGGTGATATCCATCGAGCCGTGAAATACGCGAGCACTTCCATCTTCGTGGACGGAAACGTACATCCCAGCCGGACCGACGTTATTTGTCCAATCGGCAATCGCCAATCCCCAGCCTTGATTTGCTCCCTTTGTGCGATTCTTCCAATCCACCGCATCAGCTACAGCTTGCAAGGTTTCCTTATAACCGACCTTCGGCTCATGCGACCCACCCCGCTGGCCACCACCGGGGATGAGATCGCCTTCCTCACGCATATTTTTCATTCGGAATTCAACGGCATCGATGCCAAGCTGACGCGCGATTTCGTCAAGCTGAGACTCTCCCGCGAAGGCCACCTGGGGCATCCCCGGCGCACGATAGGCGGCTGTGCCAGATTTGTTTGTGTAGACCCCATACGCACTAACTCTCAGGTTCGGGATCTTATAAACCCCACGCACGCCGACTGTTTTCGTGAGTGGGCCGCCGGAGGCTGAACCGGAATCCCAAAATGCAAGCGTTTGGCGGGCAAGGATCTGACCGTCATTCGTCACGCCTGTTTTGAGCTTGATGACGCACCCTGGCGCCGGACGTCCATCAACAAATTCTTCTTCGCGAGTCATCTGTACCCTCACGGGTCGACCTGTCTTTTGGGAAAGTAGAACCGCCGGGACATGAGATAATACAACGTTAGAACGTCCACCGAATCCGCCTCCCATTGTTGTCGCGATCACGTTAATCCGACTCAGCGGGATGCCGAGTGTACCAGCAACACCAGATCGGATGGCGAAGGGGGCCTGCGTGCTTGCCCACACGGTCACTTTTCCTGTAGAATCAGTTTGAGCAACGGAAACATGTGGCTCCATGTAGGTCTGGTGGACACGCGGGATGGCGTATGTATCTTCCACAACAAGGTCGGATTCAGCGAAACCCTTTTCAACATCCCCCGTTTCGATATGCATCTCGCCGGAAATATTGTAATAGCGTTCATCTTTGACGGTTTCTAATGTTGCATTTAGCGCGGCGATTTCTTCGCTATCATTCTCTTCGGACAACGGCTTCAGCTTTGCGTTGATTGCACGACGTGTTGGACCATCCGTCGTATCATCGCTGTACAGCCGGGGTGCGTTAGACTTAATGGACTCCAGCACATCCTGGACAACCGGCAGTGGTTCATACTCGATTTTTACGCGATCGGCGGCTTCCTCCGCAACGTCCGGATCGGTTGCGGCGATGGCGGCAATCGGTTCACCCAAATACAGCACCTTGTCCGACGCAAAGACCTTCCGTCCATTTGTAATATCTGCTTGGGTAACAATGGCACGAACCCCATCCAGCTTTTCAGCTTCACTCGTGTCGATGCTAAGAACCTTCGCATGGGCGTGCTTGCTACGAACGATTTTTCCGTGAAGCATACCGGGCAGTTGAATGTCCGCCCCATACTTGGCAGCCCCCGTCACCTTCTCAAGGGCATCAACTCTTGGTACGCTTTTGCTAACAACTGAATATTCTGACATTGAAAATCCTCCTCTCTATCAATGGTTCAGGGGCGGACAGTTTGGAGAAAAAGATCTGGAAACCCCCTCTAACTCCCCCTTCGTAAGGGGGAGAACCTGCGTCGTTTGCGGATCTCCCCTCCTTACTCTGTTTTTAAATTAATAAATCGGTAAACTGCAATAAACATTGTAGTGGTGAAAAGGAATAGAATGTGTTTAACATTTTAACTCTTAACCTAGATTTTGTGCGAAATCTAGGTTAATGAAGT